>JAGOQV010000062.1 GCA_018063145.1 Alphaproteobacteria bacterium | reverse complement strand
GCGCTTTTCCATCCGATATGCAGGGCAGGGCTCTGCGGAAGTTGCGTATGTTGGATGCTGCACAGAACCTCAATGATCTGCGTGTGCCGCCCAGCAATCATCTGGAAGCCTTGAAAGGCAACCGCAAGGGCCAAATGAGTATTCGGGTGAATGACCAGTGGCGTATTTGCTTTATCTGGCAGGATAACGAAGCCTACGACGTTGAAATTGTTGATTATCATTAAAGGGTATAAAAATGACCAAATATCTTGATAACCCTCACGCCGGAATAATTTTGCAGGAAGAATTTCTGGAACCTTTGGGTTTATCCCAGAACGCCTTGGCACAAGCTATTGGCGTACCTGCCAACCGCATCAGTGAGATTATCCGAGGACGCCGTGGTATCACGGCAGACACTGATTTACGCCTTGCCCGTTTTTTTGGTACTTCCGAAGGTTATTGGCTTCGCCTGCAAAACACCTATGACATGATGGAAGCCCGCCGCGAGGTTGGAACTGTCATCGGAAAAATTAAGCCATTTGAAATGCGAGATGAGGCGTTTGCCTAAAAACAAAGGCTCATTTATTTCAGCAAGACGGCGACACCCAATACCGCACACACGATGATGAAAGTTTGTTTTACGATTTTATCTCCGTAATGAAGTGCGCGGTCAGCACCAAACCATCCTCCGGCCGCCATTCCGGCGAATAAAAAAGCCCCCGAAGCCCAGTCAACCAATCCCTCCAAGGCGAGAACAACGAGGGTTGATATGCTCATAATTGCCCAAGGAAGGTTGTCTGTTGCGATGGCTTGAATAAAAGTTAGACCAAACAAACGTACAACAAGAAGAATGAATAAAATACCTACGCCGGGCCCAAAGAAACCTCCAAAAATCATAAGCAAGAAATATAAAAAACACCCGAGGAAAAAACGCTTGGACCAGAAGGGGGTATGATTTTCGAAAACACCAAAATCTTTCTTAGCAAAAACTAATGGTGCTAAACAAATCAGAGCCAGTCCTGTGAATGTTTGCAGTACAGACTCGTTTGTTTTAACTAGAATTTCTGCGCCAATAATTCCGCCTAGGACACCGAGAAGGATAAACACAGGAACTAAAGGCCAGACAATTTTACCTGATTTGAAAAAACGCAGAAAAGCTGTTCCCGAGGCTCCGATGGCAGCAAAGCGATTTGTCGCAACAGCTATATGAGGGGGAATGCCCAGCAAAATCAGGAAGGAGACAGATAACAACCCTCCACCTCCCCCAACAAAAGCACCTGTCGCACCTGCAACAAATCCAACAAGCAAGATCATTGCATGTTCTAATAGGGAGGCTGTTTCAAACATTTCAGCTTTCAGCAGGTTTGGGCAGGTTGTGAAGAATGGATTCAATCTTCGCTGCTTTGTCAAAGCTGCTGTCCTCCATAAAGCGGAGGCGAGGGGTGAATTTCATCCGCATTTGGTGGGCGAATTCTTTCTGAAAGACTGTGGCTGTTTCATTAAGAGCCGTCAGTAGTTCTTTCATATTCCCCCCACCAAGGCGGATAACATAGGCTGTTGCCGTTTTAAGGTCAGACGTCACTTGAACCTCGGTGACCGTGACCAAGGCTGCATCTCTCAACAAGATTTCGTTGTGAAAATGTCCGCGTTGCAACGTTTCCACCAAGATGTGGCGAAGCTGCTCGCCGACGCGAAGCTGCCTTTGTGATTGTCCAACCAATGTTTTCTGCGTCATAGGCTTATTCCAACGTACGGGCTTCTTCTTTTACGTCGAAGCATTCAATAATGTCGCCTTCTTGAATTCCATCATAGTTTTCAAAGGCCATCCCGCATTCCATCCCTTCTTTGACTTCTCTGACTTCGTCTTTGAAGCGTTTAAGGGTTTTGAGTGTTCCTTCATGGATAACAACATCATCACGCAGCAAGCGCACTTTCGAGCCACGTTTGACGATGCCGGTTGTTACCATGCAGCCCCCGATTTTTCCAACTTTGGTAATGTTGAAAACTTGACGGATCTGGGCTTGTCCCAAGTATTCTTCGCGGGTGACAGGAGAGAGAAGGCCTGTTAGAAGGCCCTTCACATCATCCATGATGTTGTAAATAATGTTGTAGTAACGAATATCGACACGGTCGCGTTTGGCCATGTCTCTCGCTTGTGCATTGGCCCGAACGTTAAAGCCAATCAGCATGGCGTTCGAAGCTCGTGCCAAGGTCACATCGGATTCGGTAATGGCCCCAACGCCAGAGTGCAGGACACGCACCGACACTTCCTTGTTGTCTTCCACGATTTTGCCAAGAGTTCCGGCAATTGCTTCAACCGATCCGTGAACATCCGCTTTGACAATGATGGCCAGTTCTTTCTTGCCTTCGCGAGAGAGCGCAAGCAATTGTTCAAAGCTGGTTCCCGTGACCACAGCGGCTTCTTTGGCCTTTTTCTTGTTATGACGATAAGAGGTAATCTCACGAGCTTTTGCTTCTGATTCAACAATAGCCAATTGATCTCCTGCGTCTGGTGTGCCAGTCAAACCAAGGACCTCAACGGGTTGCCCGGGTGTGGCCTCTTTGATTTGTTGACCTTTATCGTTGAGCATAGCCCTAACGCGGCCCCATTCTGAGCCTACCACAAAAATATCGCCGATATGCAGCGTCCCTCTTTGGATCAGAACCGTAGCCACAGACCCACGACCTTGTTCCAATTTGGATTCAACCACAACGCCTTGCGCTTCTCGATTTGGATTGGCCCGTAGATTGAGCATTTCTGCTTGCAGCATAATCGCTTCTTCAAGTTTTTCGAGATTGATACGTTTCTTGGCCGAGAGTTCAACGGTGAGAACTTCGCCGCCCATATCTTCGACTTGAATATCATGCATCAAAAGGTCTTGCTTAACCTTTTGTGGGTTTGCATCTGGCAAATCAATTTTGTTGATGGCCACAATCATCGGAACTTTTGCTGCTTTGGCGTGAGCAATGGCTTCAATAGTTTGTGGCATGATGGAATCATTGGCTGCGACCACCAGAACAACAATATCGGTCACATTCGCACCGCGTGCTCGCATTTCCGAGAAAGCTGCGTGCCCGGGCGTATCAAGGAAGGTGATTTTATTCCCCGATTTGAGAGTTACTTGATAAGCCCCAATGTGTTGAGTAATGCCTCCAGCTTCGCCGGAAACAACATCAGTTTCGCGCATGGCATCCAGCAGGGATGTTTTTCCGTGGTCAACGTGACCCATAATGGTAACAACCGGAGCGCGTGAGATCAAATCTCCTTCAAGGTCTTCTGTTCCTTCAATCCCGACTTCAACATCGGCATCGGTTACCCTTTTGATTTTGTGACCAAATTCAAGAATAACCAACTCGGCGGTATCCGCATCAATGGTCTGGTTGATCGTCGCCATGACCCCCATTTTCATCAAGCACTTGATAACATCACCGCCACGTTCTGCCATCCGGTTGGCCAGTTCCTGAACCGTGATGGTTTCAGGAACGGTAACTTCACGATGGATCTTTGCGGCTTCGACCTGATTTCCTTGGCCTGCGCGGGCCTTCTGACGGGCGCGTTTGAGAACGGCCATAGAGCGTCCAGCTTCTGCCCGTTCATATTGTTCGTTGATAACCTGATTAACGGTTAAGCGGCGCATCCGTCCCGAAGTGGAATTGCTATCATCCGGTTCTGCCGCTGTCCGCGTCCGCATCGGAGCTTTTTTCATCCGATCACGGAAACCACCGGAACTAGAATCGTCATCGCTCGTTCGCAGGTGAGGAGCAGATGTCGTTGTGGCAAGAGGAGCTGAGGAAGAAGCCTCGGCTTGCTGACGCTGCTTATCTTGAATTGCTCGCAAACGAGCAGATTCTTCGGCTTTTATGCGGTCTTCTTCTTTAATCCGTTCTAGCTCTTCGACTTCGCGGCGACGAAGCTCTTCCGCGTCAATTTTCCCTGGGCGGCGGCCAGTTTTTTCTGCCTCTTCCCGCAATTTGGCCTCTTCGGCTTCGAGAGCGCGCCGCTTGGCTTCTTCTTCGCGGCGACGATCTTCATCCTCTTTGGCTTTTTGTAACGCCCGAATCCTTACTTCCCGTTCGTCATTGGTCAAGTGCGCGTCAGGATGGCCAGCATCTGTTCCATCGGGATTTTGTCCGGTCAGGGGGACTGCACCGCGTTTTTTGCGGACTTCAATTTGAACGCCGCGACTTTGACCACGCGCCAGAGTTTGCGTGATTTGCTGTTGTCCCGGGCCCATCCCTTTGAGACTTAGCGTCCCTTTGCTTCCGCCTAGGCTTAGTGTTTTCTTATCTTGGTCGCTCATCGCTTTAGATCCGATCTCATTGCATTCAGTTTTTGAACAGTATTCAATAGTGTGCGTGATATGCCACCTTGCATTAAGGCAATATGCACGACATTTGCTTCGCCAATTGCTTCAGAAAGTTCGGCAATCGTCCACATATCAACGACAGGAAGGCCATTCGCCAGTCGCTCTAGTTTTTCTCTGCCGTTTTCCTTGGCATCTGAAGCTACGATATAAACGCCAGCTTCGCCTGAGCGGAGCAGTTCCTCCACCTTGACAAAGCCTTGACGAAATTCTCCAGCCCGTCGCGCCAGATTAAGCGATTGAAGGGCAAGCTCATTCAGGCCCAGCTCCACCCGCTCCAGCAAATCTTTTGGCACAATCACGGCTTCTTTGGCTGAAGAAGCAAAGCTGTTTCGCCAAATCGCTTTTTGAAGAACGGAACGATCTGCTTTTATCCAGATAAATTTCCCGGGCAAGCGCTCGGAAAAGTCGGGAAAAACCTCAAGGTCAGGGGTTATCACGAAGCGGATCATTTGAGTTGTTGGCAATATTTCTCCGGTCACCGCGCAAAGCGCGGCTTTTGCCAGAGACATGGTTTTACGCGCCGCATGACGAGGCATTTCAGATACCGCCGGATCAGGTTGTTGAGAGGGCGAAGATGGGTGTGACAAAGACGGAGGCGTTGAAACAATCGAACGAGTATAAACACCAAGAGTCGCAGGAGACAGAACTCCTACGGCTGGATGGTAAAAATACTCGGGCCTGATTGCCACCATGTTCCTCCGCAGCACATTGTTAATGGTTCGAGCGTGCCGAAGAAGAAACAGCAGCGGACCCGCTATCTTCCTCCGCAAACCAGTGTTCACGCGCTCTCATAATCATCTCGTTGGCTTTGTTCTCGCTAATTTGTTCTTTGCCAAGAATTTCAACCAATTCGTCTCCGGCAAGATCGGCAAGATCATCAAGAGATTTTATGCCTGCTTCACCCAGTTTTATAATTTGGATGCTGCTGAGACCTTCAAAGTTGAGAAGATCTTCTTGAAGATTGAGATCTGCCTGACGGGTTTTGAGTTCTTCGGCTTTGCTAGAGAGCCAGTTTTTCGCACGATTTTGAAGTTCTTCAGCAATTTCATCACTGAACCCTTCAATTTGTCCCAGTTCGGCAACAGGGGTATCGGCAAGTTCTTCAACTTTCGTAAAGCCTTCGGCAATCAAAAGACGGGCAATAACTTCGTCAATATCCAAAGCTTCGATAAACAAGCTGGAACGTGTCGTAAATTCTTCCTGACGACGCTTGGCTTCTTCTTCCTCAGTCAGAATATCAATGTACCAACCAGTCAGAATAGAGGCGAGGCGAACGTTCTGTCCACGGCGGCCAATGGCCAGACTAAGTTGTTCATCGGGAACAACCACATCAAGACGTTTTTTCTCCTCATCCATCACAACTTTGGAAACTTCTGCAGGAGCCAAGGCATTGACGATAAAAGTAGCAATGTCTGATGACCATGGAATAATGTCAATTTTTTCACCGCCCAGCTCGTTGCAAACAGCTTGAACACGGCTTCCGCGCATCCCGACACACGCACCGACTGGATCAATGCCGTTATCGCGAGAGTAAACTGCGATTTTGGCGCGGCTTCCTGGGTCGCGTGCAACAGCCTTGATCGTGATAACGCCATCGTAAATCTCTGGCACTTCTTGCGCGAAGAGCTGAGACATAAATTCTCCTCGCGTCCGCGAAAGAAAAATTTGTGGTCCACGAGGCTCGCTACGAACATCGTAAATAACCGCACGAACACGATCTCCAGCTTTCAGATGTTCACGAGGCAGAGCCTCATCACGACGCAAAATAGCTTCGGCTCGACCGAGTTCGATTGTAGCATTGCCGTATTCGACACGCTTAATAACCCCATTGACGATTTCACCAATGCGGTCTTTGAATTCATTGAATTGAATTTCGCGTTCGGCTTCACGAATATTTTGCATGATAACTTGTTTTGCCGTTTGTGCTGCAACCCGCCCATAATCAAAGGCTGGAAGCGTATCAATCAAAATGTCGCCAAGATTAGCATCTGACTTTTCGCGGCGAGCTTGTTCTACGGTGATTTGCGCAGCTTCGTTCTCAATCACTTCAGGATCTGTCACGATGCGATACCGTTTCAGTTCTGTCTCACCCGTTCTGCGGTCAATGTGACAGCGAATGTCATGCTCATGGCCATATTTTGAGCGGCCAGCCTTTTGAATAGCCTGCTCAATGGCTTGGATAACAATTTCTTTATCAATGTTTTTCTCACGCGCAACGGCATCAGCAACTTGAAGAATCTCAACACGGCTCATTTTTGTATTGGCTCCTTAACTTTTTGGTCTTCTTTTTCAGGTTTGGGTTTTTTGGTTGGTTTCTTGGGCTGAGCCATTTTGAACAGCTCATCCGTTAGTACAAGTCTGGCCTTCACCACGTCAGCAAGCCCAATGATGGTTGTGCCGGTTTCGTTAGCAAGAGTCAGTTTATCGGAATCAAACGCAGTTAATCTTCCTTTGAAACGTTTTTGGCCATTTGCATCTGGCGTTTCGGTTTCCACGTTAATTTCACGCCCTACTGCTTTTTCAAAGTCACGGGGCCGGACCAACGGACGGTCAATCCCGGGGGAACTGACTTCCAACTGATAGGCGCTCGCGATAGGGTCTTCAACATCCAGCAAGACACCAACGGCGCGGCTTACTTCGGTGCACGAATCAAGGTCAAGATTGCCCGTTTCTGGGTCTTCAGCCATAATCTGCAGAGTTTGCAATTTCTGACTGCCCAACAAACGAACCTGAACGAGATCGAACCCCAAATCTTTGAGAACGGGTTCAATCAGGCTGGATATTCGTTGTTCTTGGGCTGTGCCCTTCATTTTCGGCCTTAGTCTTGGGTCGCTAGGTAACAAAAAAGGCGGGCCTCTTTTTGAGCCCACCCTGTCAAATAGCAGAGTATTATTGTTGCAGAACAATTAAAGGAAAACCGCCAAGGATGCAAGCAAAAAATCACGCAAGGGTGGGGGATGGTGTCGCCATGGTTAAGGAAGAACTTCGTTGGCCGCTGTATATTTCCATATAACAAAGAACGGGGAGCAGGAGTAAATTTTCATCCGATGGACTGACTGAAAAGCCTCTCACCCCCATTTCTGAAAGAGCCCGAACAACAGACACTTGAGAGGCATGCTCGCCGCAAATATCAATGACAATGTCAGGGTTTGCTTCTTGGGCCTGTGCCACAAGAGCAGGGATAATTTCTTCAAAAACTTCTGGATCAGGGGAAATAAAGGGGTCAAAGCTGTTTTTTGCGCGATAAGCTGTTCGTCCGGCAGTGTCTTTGCGCTCAATTTGTAAAACATCTGTGGTGAGGTCATTGCTGCCAATACTGATAAAATCCACTTTTCCGGCAACCTCGCCTATGACTTGGCATAGCCTAAGATTCTCAGCCATAATGCCAACATCGTAGTCTTTCCCGCGAGTAAAATATGCTTCTTCTGCCTTTTCCTTGACCATAGACAGGAAAGTTTCGACACCTGCCTTCGATTGTAGGGAAGGCATCATAATTTCCATTTTTTGCGAAGAAAATGAGTAAACTCTATACTCGTGCAAAGCTGAGAGCAAAGCGTGAAGCTGGGTTCTATACAAATCAGGGTAGGTTTCTAAGGCATCGTCCCCTTTGGTTACAAAATACTGAGCTTTTCTCCAATCTTCGGGAGGAAAATGATCTTGCACACGAAAGTCAAAGAGGCGGATGCGTGGGGATCCATGGTGAGGATCCACGGCATGAAGCAGTTTTGTGTAATCTGCATAGAGAAGTTTTTCCAAATCGGAAAAGTCGCCCTCTGTGGCTTGTCCCTGCATAATTTTTGTTATGATTTGCATCTGTTCTGGGGATGCGCTTGCTAGTTCCTCGGTTCGGAACAAGCCGATTTGCTTGGGAAACGAGGCATCTTCAGGAGCCGCGCTTGCGTTGACTTTGAAAACGGGAATGTTTGTATTTCTTGAATTGGCAAGGAGGTAGTCCAAGTATGCTTCTGTGATATATCTCAATGCGTTGCTATCTTCTGCAGACAAGGAGGTTTCCGTGGATTCAGGGTTAATCTCTCTGGTACGCAGGGCGACAAAATCGCCCTTGGCTATTTTTCTCCCATCTGGAAGGGGGATAACAGGGGATTCGATAAAGGCCCCATGTCCTGTATCTGCGGCGAGTCCCAAAACACCGCTCAGTCTATAGTTGGAAAGGACGGCTTCGGTGTGGTCAGCAAGTTCTTGCGAAAGGATGACAACTCCGGCCAGCTGGTTGAAGTAGGGGAACAAGGTTCCATAGGCGGGCCATTGGTTCATGACCAGCATCGGCGGGGAAGGGCTTGTCTTAACATCATCCAGCGAGAAAACAACAGGACCTTGTACAGGTCGGCCAACTGCTCCAGAAAAGGAAACTTCTGTTCCATCTGGAAGGAATAGACTGGGGGGAAGAAGAGTTTCTTCTGCGCCGGCTCTTACTCTTCTGTCCAAGTCAAGAAGGGGTGTTTCTATGGCTGCAGCGAAGGAAGAAAAGTTCTCAAATTTTCTGTGTTGGTCACGAGCTACAATTTCTGACAAAGAGAGGAATGACAAGTCACCCTGTCGCAAAATCTCAAAATTTCGTCCGAGGTTTGAAGGGGAAACCGCGAGGGGAATATCCAAGCCAAGAACTCTATTGAGGATTTTTCTAAGCCCATAGGTTCGGGGAAGTGTCGGAGGAG
>JAGOQV010000122.1 GCA_018063145.1 Alphaproteobacteria bacterium | reverse complement strand
GCTCAGCAAAAATCTCGTTGTGGATGGACCCCTTTTGATGGAAAAACCGTAACAGGGTGGCCAATTATGACTATCATTCGCGGAAACTTGGTCATGAGGGACGATGAATTGCTCAACGCTCCCGTTGGGCAGCCTATCCGATTCCGAGAAATCCTTTGAGTCTTGAAAAATAAAGAAAAAAAGAGCCTCAAATTTTATATTAGTTTTATACGAAGTATTAACCCAAATGCATATAATCTGAAAGTATGTGTTCGGGAAGGGGTTGCCCTCCCCGTGGTCGTTTGGGGATAATTAAACAACAATGAACAGTTCAGCGGATTTATTTCCTACGTCAGTTCCGGTATCAGAGAGAATGACTCGTAAATTTGGTTTTCTAAGTTTGTCTTTCTCTAAGGCAGGAGGGATCTCGATGTCTTCGCAGATATGGCGGAGCCGTCTGAGTTGGCGCATTATTATGGCTGTATTCTTGACCATTATGACCGTTCAGGCCAGTCTTCTTGCCCTGACCTTAAAAGATTACGAACAAACCCAGCTGCAGGAACTGAGAGAAAATGCCCGCACCAGCATTGCTCCACTTATCGACAACACAATCTCCGATTCTTTAGCCCCTCCTTTTTCCAGTGACCAGCAAAGTCGGTTGATTGCCTATACCCAGATTGAAGGGATTACGATCTACTCTCGGGACTACCAACTTCTCACTATGAGTGGAGAACCAGTTGTCACCATTCTTCGTTCCGAAGCCGATCTGACAAAATCTTACCGCAGTGCAGATGGAAAGTACTACGAGACTGTTTTTCGTCCCGGGGAGTTAAATGGCCGCCCATATTTTATCGTGACGAGACTTGATGCTGCTCGCGTTGTCGATAACGTTGCATTTTACGTTCGTCAAAATATTGTTATCATGTTCTTACTCTCCGCTTTTGTCACAACTGTTTTGATGATTGCGTTGGGGAAATGGCTTCTGGAACCCATATTGTTCTTGCGTGACAATTTGAGACTGGCCTCCGCAAACCCTGAGACTCCCAATATTTTGCGCTCTCCTTACGATCCCCGCGATGAAGTAGGCGGCGCGGTCGAATCGGCGCAAGAACTCATCAAACAAAATGCAAAAAACCTGCGCCAAATCAAAAGCGCGGCGCAAAGCCAGATCCATAAACTGGCTTATTACGATACCCTGACTGGTCTTCCAAACCGGACTCTTTTTGTCCAAAAACTTTCAGACTATGTGAGGGCCGCCGGAGGTAACGAAGCTAGCATTACGCGCTTGGCTGTTGTGGCAGTGGATCTAGACCACTTCAAAGACGTCAACGACTCAATGGGCCATAATGTTGGGGATGCCATCTTAATGGGCGTTGGAAAACGCCTTAGAGCCGCGCTGCCTGAATCCGCAGTCATTGCAAGAACCGGAGAAGATGAGTACGTCATTACTATGCCTCTTACTGCAGGTGTTCTTACAACCAAGGATGTTGGGGAAAAGGTTCGGAGCATTATCGTTGCGGACCCCTTTAAGGTGTTCAACGAAAATTTCCAAATTCGTGCTTCGATAGGGGTCGCAACCTTTCCAGATGATGCCATTGATCCCGATCAAGTCTTGAAGAACGCTTATATCGCACTTAATAGAGCTAAAGAAGACGGGCGCGATTGCATCCGTGAATATCTCGAAGATTTTGACAAAGCCGTTCAAGCACGCTTCCAAATGTTGCGTGACTTGAGAACTGCTCTCGAACAAAATCAGCTGACTTTGTACTTCCAGCCTCAGTTGGACCTGAAATCCAGTCGAATCATCGGAGCAGAAGCCCTGATCCGTTGGTTCAAACCAGACAGCAGTAAGGAAGGCGGGAAATTTATCTCTCCAGCTGAATTTATTCCAGTCGCCGAACAATCTGGTTTAATTGTCCCAATTGGGGAATGGGTTATGCGTCAAGCGTGTGCCACAGCAAAAAAATGGCATGATGCCGGACAAGAGATTCGTATCGCTATCAACGTTTCAGGGGAACAATTCCAACAAAGTGACTTGGTCGAATTCACCCGCTCCGTACTTGCCGAAAGCGGAATTAACCCACACTTGGTTGAACTTGAGGTCACGGAAAGTGCTTTCATGGAAGATATTCAACAAACCATCCAAAAACTCAAACAGCTGCACTCTCTTGGCGTGGAGTTGGCAATTGATGACTTTGGTACGGGATACTCTTCTTTATCGTACCTTCGTCAGTTCCCGATTGATCGACTTAAAATTGACCAATCCTTCATTCGCAACGCACTGAATAATTCGGACGACGCGGCAATCGCCAAAACTATTATTGGACTAGGCCGCTCTCTCAACCTCAAAGTTATCGCTGAAGGGGTTGAAACCGAACAACACGAAGCCTTCTTGATTTCAGAAGGATGTGATGAAGTACAAGGTTATCGCTATAGCCGCCCCATTCCAGCCGAAAAACTGGAAGTTCTGCTAGGGGCCTATACCGGAGACCTTAGTTTCTTTAACGCCAAAACCTAGCCGTCTGCTGTTTT
>JAGOQV010000008.1:25304-35954 GCA_018063145.1 Alphaproteobacteria bacterium | reverse complement strand
AGCACGTTACAAACATAAAGCATCGGCTTAGACGTCATCAGGAATAATTCCTTGAACACTTTGCGCATATCGTCCGGCACAGAAACCGAACGTGCGGGGTTCCCGTTATTCAAAGCATCCCGAACGGTTTTCATGAATTCAACTTGATCTTTTAACTCCTTCTCGCCCGACTTGGCTTTCTTGGAAAGGTTTTCAATCTGGCGGTCCAAACTTTCAAGATCAGCCAGCATCAATTCAGTTTCGATGATTTCCGCATCACGAATAGGATCAACCGAGTTTTCAACATGAGTAATATTTTCGTCTTCAAAACATCTCAGAACATGAATAATTGCATCAACCTGACGAATATTGGCAAGGAATTTGTTCCCCAACCCCTCGCCTTTCGAAGCCCCTTTGACAAGACCAGCAATATCAACGAACTCAAGTTGCGTGGAAACAATCGTGGCCGATTTCCCGATCTGAGAAATGAGGCTCAAGCGATCATCCGGCACGGCCACGCGGCCAATATTCGGTTCAATCGTACAAAAGGGAAAGTTCGCGGCCTGCGCCGCCGCCGTCGCGGTGAGGGCGTTAAACAGCGTTGATTTCCCAACATTCGGCAAGCCGACAATTCCACAATTAAATCCCATTTTTATCGTCCTTTTTCTCTTTAGGGGGCTTAGGCGATCCAGTCGCTTGCGCCACGTTGTTCAAAAACTCGCTGTCTTCTCCGCCCAGCAAAAGAGGCGTATTTTTAGCAACCGTCATCAAGAGCGGATCAAGCCACGTCTCTTCGTCTTTGCTAAAATTCCCCAGAACATATCCGGTCACACGGTCACGATCTCCCGGGTGACCAATTCCCATTCTGACCCTTTTGTAATTGGCATCGTCCAGCCACGCATCCATTGACTTCAAACCGTTGTGTCCGGCAGCCCCGCCGCCAACTTTGACTTTCAGCTTGCCCCCCATCACGTCCAGTTCATCGTGGAAAACAATAATGTGCGATGTTGGAATTTTATAAAAACGAACCAGCTCTCCGACACTGCGGCCCGATTCATTCATATAGGTTTGGGGTTTGAGAAGAATAACGCGCTCTGTTCCGATATTCCCTTCGGCGTATTCTCCTTTGTATTTGTTGCGAAAGGAAGGGAACCTATACAGATTCGCAATGCAGTCCACCGTCATAAACCCGATGTTATGGCGGTTCCGTTCGTAATCTTTACCCGGATTTCCAAGTCCGACAATCAGCCACATAAAGACATTCCTTCTAAAGAAAATCCCCCTCCCATCCAAGCCGGATCGAAGGGGGATGATCGAAAAATTTCAGCCTACTTCTTACCTGCCGGTTTAGCGGCAGCAGCCGGAGCGGCCTTCCCACCTTTGGCCGGAGCAGCCGCAGCAGCCGGAGCCGCTTTAGCAGCCGGAGCGGCCTTGGCAGCCTTGCCTTTCCCTTTAACAGGAGCAGCAGCGACAACCACTTCTTTGACAATCGGAGGCAGAATCGTTGCGACAGAAAAATCTTTTTCAGCTTGCTTGAGCAAAGATCCACCTTCCGGCAATTTAACGGAGCCGATTTTTATCATGGCCCCGACTTCGGCTTCGGCCAGATCAACTTCCAAGTTTTCAGGAATGCTCATAGCCAAGCAACGAATTTCGAGTTCATGCCGAACAATATTCAAAATCCCTTTTGCTTTGAGGCCAGGAGATTTGTCTTGATTGGAAAAATGGAATGGAACTTTAACCGCAATTTTGGTTTTCGGACCAACGCGCATAAAATCGACGTGTTCGATACGATCCGTCACCGGATGGGTTTGAATATCCCGCGCCAAGGCGAGGACTTTTTCGCCGCCTACATTCAGCTCAACCAGATTGGTGTGCATATGGCCTTTGTTGTATTCGATCCACAATTCCTTATCTGGAAGGGAAATCATAACCGGAGGTTTGTTATCTCCGTAAATAACGGCTGGAACACTTAGTTCCCGACGAATGGCACGAGCGACCCCCTTACCGGCCCTATCACGCTTATCCGCCGCCAAGGTGTATTGTTTAGACATGGCAGTTCCTCTTATGTTAAAGTTACGTCAGCCTCCAGGGGTGCTGACAGGATGGGGAGATTTAGCAAAAAGAACAGCGGTTAAGCAAGAGTTATTTGCGTTTTTTACTAGACATCCTGCAGAACCCGCTCTGGCGCGGCAGATGCAAGGAAAAATCACGCGCAGGAAGGCAAGTGTACAAGGACGTACATGCGTTCCGAGCATGGTTTTGACGATGCAGATGTCCGCCAGAGTTAGGGTTATGCAAGAGGTCTACTTAAAAAGGGCAGAAATAGAGCGATCTTCGGCAATCCGGCGGATGGCCTCCCCGACAAAGGGGGCAATAGGGATTTGTTCAATCTTGGCACAGTTCCGAACTGTCTCGGTTGCCAAAATACTGTCCGTAATCACCAGTTTCTCAAGGGGGGAGTCCATAACGCGGGCGACAGCCCCGCCGGAAAGAACCCCGTGAACCGCATAGGCAGAAACCGACGTAGCCCCATGTTCCCGAAGAGCCACCGCTGCGTGGCATAAAGTTCCCGCAGAATCGACAATATCGTCCAGCATAATGCAAACTTTGCCTTCAACATCGCCGATCACATTCATCACTTCGGAAACACCGGCTTTTTCGCGGCGTTTATCAATCACAGCCAGATCCGCATTGATCCGCTTGGCAATCGAACGCGCCCGCACGACCCCCCCAACATCGGGAGAAACAATCATAATATCCTGTCCGGCAAATCGTTTTTCAATGTCGGGAACCAGCACAGGCGAAGAAATCAGGTTATCGGTTGGAATATCAAAAAAGCCCTGAATTTGTCCGGCGTGAAGATCAAGCGTCAAAACCCGATTGGCTCCCGCCTTGGTAATCAAATTGGCAACCAGCTTGGCCGAAATAGGCGTACGGGGACCCGTCCGCCGATCCTGACGCGCATAACCAAAATAGGGAATAACAGCCGTCACCCGCCGCGCCGAGCTGCGGCGCAAAGCATCAATAGCAATCAGCAACTCCATCAAGTTATCATTGGCCGGATAAGATGTAGATTGAATAATAAAGACATCCTCACCACGAATATTTTCGTCAATCTCGACAAAAACTTCATTATCGGCAAACCGGCGAAAACTGGACTGGGTCAAAGGAATATCAAGATGAGCTGAAATTGCTTGTGCAAGCGGAGGATTAGAGTTCCCAGTAATCAGCTTCATGGCGATGGCCCTATTCAAAGTGGATGGATGGGCTGGACTATAAGAATTTTTGGGAAAAAATCAACTCCCCCGAATCACAAGCGCGGAAACCTGACGACCATAGAGTTTTCCGCCACGGTGAGTTTCGCGGCGAAAGCTGAAATATCCCTCTTCCTCCGCGTAGGTATCCCGTTCAGAGAGGACAACATGACGCACTCCAGCCCGCCGCAAGCGGAACTCAAGATAAGCCGGAAAATCGAACCTCCATTTTTCGTCCGCGCCTTGAGAGAAAAATGCAGAACTTTGAGAGTCTTCCTCAAGAAATGCGGTCTCGAACCCCGTTGAAACTTCGTAACTTTGAGGGCCAAGACAAGGGCCTATTCCGGCCCGCAAGGAAGAAAGCTCTGCACCCTTATCCAGCATCGCTTTGATGGTTGATTCCAAAACTCCTTGCAATGCGCCGCTCCATCCAGCATGAGCTGCGCCAATTACTGGACCACCTGTTGCGCTCTGCCCGACGAACAACACAGGACCACAATCCGCGCTTTGGGCTGCGATAACCACACCCGCGCAAGTGGTGACCAAGGCATCTGCCTCTATATCGTCCGTCACCTCATGGGGAGTTTCAATAGGAACGCAGATATTGCTGTGAACCTGTTTCAACGTGTACAGGGAATGTCCCTGCAAAGCCGAGGCCACCCGCTTGCGGTTTTCCTGCACACAGTTCAAATCATCTCCAGAATGAAGGCCGCAATTCAAACTATCATAAACGCCGCTGCTCACGCCGCCGCGTCGCCCGAAAAATCCGTGGGCAATCTCGGGAAATCTAGGATTGTCCAAACCTTCAAGAATGAGTCTGTTCATGCGCAACCTCCAACACTTTGAACAATCGGCCCATTTGCGCCTCACCCGTCAATCTGGCCAACCCCGAAGCGATTGATTTTTTCTGGTCTTCATTCGCCTGTTGCAACAACGCTGCGGTTCGAATTTCTATGCCCATGGCCCGCAGAAAATCTCCCTGATCGGAAAGAAGGACCGAGAGGCCTCTCTTCTGCGCGGCATCTGCCAACGCGCCAAAATCAACATGAGAGGTAAGATCCACTTCACCTTGAAATTCCAGAACCGGAGCATACCCATGTTTTCGGACGGCTTGGAACGTATCGCCATTTGCCGAAGCTCCGTACCCGTAATCAATCATCAAGGCCGCGCCTTTTTGATGTAAAATTCGTTCGTATATTTCTTCCATGACCGCTTGGCGGGCTGGTGACACTTCAGCAATGCTTCCCTCCACACCTTCTCGCTCAAACAAAACCTTATCTCCCATCACGAATTGCAAAACGCCGTGGTCATTCAGACCGACCAACCTCTCTTGCCAGTTTTCTTTTCCCTTTACAAATTGACGGATGGGCAGAGCATCAAGAAATTCGTTACCTATAAATAAAACAGGCGCGTCTTGGGGGAGATGTTCAAAATCATCATGCCAAAACGGATCGGCCCATGCCAGAGCCTCTTTTTGTTTGACCCGCAAGGCTGGCGAGGTTTCAATCAAATGGACCCGCACTGCTCGGGCAAATCCTTCTATGTGCTGAATCCCGCGCAGCAAATCGGCCATCAAGGTTCCTCGGCCCGGGCCACATTCGGCCAAATAGATTTTTTCGGGCCGGCCCCATGCGGACCATGCGCACGCACACCAGATTCCAATCATTTCTCCAAACATCTGGGAAATTTCTGGAGCCGTTATAAAATCTCCGGCTTGGCCAAGAGGGTCTTGCCGCTTGTAATATCCGTACTGGGGATGAGAGAGACAAATATCCCAATATGACTCAATCGGCATGGGGCCAGATTCGGCAATTTGAGAACAAATAAGCTCAAACAGTTTGTTGTTGTGATCCGGCATGATTCCGCCTTGCGATTACGAACACAATGACTCCCAGCAACATCATGGGAACAGAGAGAATTTGCCCCATCGAGAGACTTTCGAAAACGAAACCAAGTTGAACATCCGGCTCACGAAAAAACTCGACCGCGAAACGAAAAATCCCTGCGAAGACTAAAAACGCGGCGGACACCACACCCGAAACATTCCTGATTTTAGGAATACGGATCATGACCAGCAAAATCAGAAAAAGAACCAATCCTTCAAGGGCTGCCTGATACAGTTGGCTAGGGTGACGCAGCACTCCATCTCCGGCTCTTGGAAAAACCATGCCCCAAGGAACATCCGTCGGGCGACCATAGAGTTCGCCGTTGATAAAATTGGCAATCCGGCCAAAGAAAAATCCGATAGGGGCGGAAACGGCGAATAAATCGGAAAGCCGGAGCAAGGAGACTTTCTTAAGATAGGCAAAAGCGGTTGTGGCCACCACAACACCCATCACGCCTCCATGAAAAGACATTCCCCCTTGCCAAAGCTTGAGAATACCCAGCGGATTTTCAATATAAGTTGGCAAATTATAAAATAGTACATAACCAAGCCGCCCGCCAAGCAAAACGCCCAAAATCGCCCACGACATAAAGTCATCAATATCTGTTTCGTTGGGGCGAAATTTATTGTCATCAAGGCGACAAACCCGAACGGCCAGCCGCCAGCCAAGAATGAATCCGGCCATATAGGCAAGAGCATACCAATGAACCTGCAAAGGGCCAATCTCGAAAGCAACTGGATTGATTTCAGGAAATGTAATGGCCATCAACGATACGGATCATCTTGGGTAAGAAATTTCTGGACCAGACTTCTAACACCATCTTCGATCTCGGTCATCGGCCTGCTATATCCGGCGGCGCGCAATTTCGAAATATCAGCTTCGGTGAAATACTGGTACTTGTTTTTGAGCCCTTCCGGCATATCGGTGAAGGAAATGCGCGGCGGAACGCCGACCGCTTCAAAAGTTGCAATAGCCAGATCTTTGAAACTGCGTGCCTTTCCACTTCCCACATTATAAAGGCCGCTCACATCCTGATTTTGGTAAAGCCAGAGCATAACCGCCACACAATCATCTACATAAACAAAATCGCGCAACTGCCCCCCATCCTCGAATTTTGAGTTATAGGAACGGAACAATCTGGCCGCCGCACCAGCAGCCACTTGGGGATAGAGTTTGCAAACAACACTCATCTGATCCCCCTTGTGAAATTCATTGGGACCATAGACATTGAAAAACTTCAATCCGGCCCACTGTGTCGGGAGCAACCGGTCATCTTCCTTGTAAACCATGCTGGACGCGTAACGATCCATTAGGTTCTTTGACCACCCATAGGGATTAAGGGGACGAAGCTTGGCAAGAAAATTTGGTTCATCAAGATCTTTGAATCCCAGAGTTCCATCTCCATAGGTTGATCCAGAAGACGCATAGATGAACCGGACTCCACTCCGCGCACACCAATTCCACAAAGTGCGGGTCAGAACAAAATTGGTTTCAACGATCAAATCCGCATCGGTTTCCGTTGTCGAAGAAATGGCCCCCATGTGAAAAATAATTTCAATTTCATCCTGATGTTCATCCAGATACTCCATCAATCGGCTTGGGGGGATCATATTATAGAGTCCGCGCTTGGCGATATTTCTCCATTTGTCATCGCACCCCAACACATCGCACACGACAATCCGCTCTGCGCCGATGGCTTCCAGTCCGGCCACCAAATTTGACCCGATAAACCCTGTCCCGCCAGTTACTATAATCATGCTGTACCTACCTTTAGAGAATTATCCCCCGCCTAATTCCTTAGGCCGTTTCGAGCTGTCTTGCAACAGTTTCGGGGGAATGCTAAAGACATTATCCTATGCGCAAAAATCAAAGAAAAAGAGTTACAGATATGATGAAAGACAACAGATTGTTTGACGATCTGGTTCGGGTTGCCGGCGGGGCCGCCAGCTTGCTCTCAAGTGTTGGCCAACAACTCGGGGCTGATTTCCGTGGATTGCGGGATAACGATGCCCGTGACGAGGGGGGATCTGAAGATATTCAACGTCTGCAAGCCACCATCTCTAAATTCCGTCTGGAACAGGAATCTTTGAAAAAGAGAGTAGCCGAATTGGAAGCCGCCCTTGCCGGAACGGCCAAACCTGCAAAAGCAACGAAAACACCGAAAGAAAGCGCGGCTAAAAAATCCAGCAAACCTGCTGCTGCTAAACCTACGGCTGCAAAGAAAATTGCCAAAAAAGTCGTGTCCGCAACCAAGAAACCAGCGAAACGCGCATGATCGACCAGCTCGAACTTTTCCTCTCCGAAGAAGTCAGCAACCCGCTAGATGGAGTTGAGGACTTGCTCGCCAGTCAAAACTGGACGTTTAACCGCATGAATCGGGATGAGCTACTTCTGGAAATGAGGGGCACGCGAGGTGTCTACAACATGATCTTTACATGGGAAGAGAGTATCGGGGCGATGCAGTTCTGCTGCGAATTCGACCTTCGCCTCGCCGACCAGAATTATGCCAGTGCTTGTTGTACCCTCAACAACATGAACAACAAACTTTGGCTTGGTCATTTTGATCTGGATGGGGAAAGCATGACGCCGTGTTTCCGTCATACACAGCTCTTCCGTGGACTGACTCAAACATCGGGAGCAGACTACCTGCAAGACCTCATTCACGTTGCGATTGAACAATGCGATCAAAACTATGCTGTGTTTCAGATGCTCTCTTCGGTATCTGTCTCTCCAGATAGCGATAGCTTGTCCTTGGCTTTGATGCCGACTCTTGGCTCCTCGTAAAAACGATGAATCATCTTCCCCCCACGCGCCTTCTTCTCATTGGTTACGGCAGAATGGGGTCGGCCCTCGCGCAGATCTGGGTTGATTGTTTTCCTGAACTAAACATTACCGTTATAGACCCTAATCCGGTTTCCTTGATCGGACCTGTTTCGCCCTATCTTTCGCTAGAAGCCTTAGAGAGCGACTCTGTTTTTGATGTCATTGTTCTGGCGGTCAAACCAAAAGATATGGATACGGCCTGCGCTTCGCTCAAACCTTTTCTTGCCTCGCATCCTTTGGTTCTTTCCATCGCAGCGGGAAAATCTTTGGCCTATTTCGAAGAACATTTGGGAACAGGCCTTGCCATCGTACGGGCCATGCCCAACACACCCGCCGCTATCGGGCACGGCATGAGTGTGGCGTGTCATACGCTGGGCATAGACCAAAAACAGAAACATCTGGCGAGTGCTTTGCTTTCCGCAACGGGAAAAATGGACTGGCTGGAAGACGAATCCTTGATGGATGCCGTAACAGGTGTGTCGGGCAGCGGACCGGCCTATGTCTTTTTATTGATAGAAGCCTTGGCCGAAGCGGGAATAGCCGCAGGTCTGACGGCCGACATGGCCGCACGCCTTTCTCGTCAAACCGTCATTGGGGCGGCCTATCTTGCGGAACAAAACGCTGACCTCTCGGCTCTGGATCTTCGCGAGCAAGTCACAAGTGCGGGGGGAACAACCGAAGCCGCTCTCACCATCCTTCTCTCGGAAGAGAGCGGATTAAAACCGCTCATGAAAAAAGCTGTCGCCTCTGCAACAGCCAGAAGCCAAGCCTTGGGACGTTCTTCGTAACGTCCTTTCTTCGTTTGTTTACTACATCCCCCTAGGAAGTTTGGCATCCCGCGAAATGTGGCAACACTGGATGATACCAAAGGCCAGCATGACTGTGAGCATAGCCGTTCCGCCATAGGACATAAGCGGCAAAGGAATCCCAACCACAGGCAAAAGCCCCATAACCATGCCAATGTTAATCATCACATAGATTGAAAAATTGATGGTCAGACCGAAAGCCAGCAATCTTCCGAACTGATTGCGACAGCGAAACGCAATCCAATACCCATAGAGAATAATTGTGCCTAGTAAAGCAATCAAGGCAAGCCCGCCGAGCAATCCCCACTCCTCAGCCCATAACGTAAAAATGAAATCAGTCTGCTTTTCTGGAAGAAAATTGAGGTGAGTCTGGGTTCCCTCTAAGAATCCCTTACCTGTAATGCCGCCCGACCCTAGGGCAATTTTCGATTGGGTAATGTGAAACCCCGCGCCCAAGGGATCTGATTCCGGATCAAGGAAAATACGCACGCGGTCCTTTTGGTAGTCGTGCAAAAGAAAGTTCCACGCGATGGGAACAGCAGCTGCAGCCGCAGCCACTCCGGCAATAAAAATCCAGATAGAAACGCCTGCGGCAAAAAGAATGGTTACACTGGCAATAACAATCGACATTCCCGTTCCCAAATCTGGTTGCGCGGCGACCAAAAGAAACGGAGCAGCAATAATCGCCACAGGAATAAGCAGAGTTTTCAAGCGGCGCACCTGATCCATATCTTTGGTGTGGAAATAACGCGCCAACGCCATAACCGTGGCAATTTTAGCCAGTTCCGAAGGTTGAATCTTCATAATCCCAATATCCAGCCACCTTTGCGCCCCCATGCCGATATGGCCAAAGACATCAACCAATACCAGCAAGAGCAAAGTCAGGGCATAAAACGGGTAGGCGGCACGAAAAATCCACCGCAGATCAATTACGGCGACCCCAATCAACAAGACCAAGGCAAACAAGAAGCGAATAATTTGCGCCGAAGCCCACGGGTCAATGTTTCCCCCAGCGGCAGAATACAAACATAAAAATCCGATCACGGCGACCGCACAAATAAGAGAGACCATTCCCCAAGTTATTTGACGCAGCCTTCCTAATAACGAAGCCTCATCAACCGTAATCTGCGATGTAAAAATTGACATGGACTATGGCTCCATCTTTTTGGCAGCGGGGTTTCGTTTTTGAACTTCAATCATAATGTCCCGTGCAATTGGCGCGGCGGCCCCTGACCCGCTTCCCCCGTGATCGACAATCACCGCGCAAGCATAGCGCGGGTCAGCCACCGGCGCGTATCCAACAAACAAGGCATGATGACGCAAATGCCACGGCAAATCTTCTTGCCGCCGCACCCCGCTGGCTCGTTCAGCTTTGCTGATCCGTTTGACCTGTGCCGTTCCGGTTTTTCCGCCCATTTCGAGCCCCATTTCCATGATGCGCGATCCGTAAGCGGTTCCTCCGGGGAGGAGAACGCGCTCCATCCCCTGACGAACCATTTGCAAGTGACGATCCTCAATATTCAGTTTCGGCCACGGACCCGAAAATGTAGGGACAGATCCGACATATCCGGCCAACCACGGTTTAACCGCATACCCGCCATTGACGATACGAGACGTCATCGTTGCCAATTGAAGACCAGAGGCCTGAACATTTCCTTGTCCAATGGCTGAAATAATTGTTTCCCCGGGATGCCACGGCTCTTTCCGTTTTTCACGTTTCCATTTGGTATTCGGCATGAGTCCGGCTTTTTCTTCGGGCAATCCCGTCCCCAGCAATTGTCCAAACCCCAACATTTCCGCCATCTCGGCCAATCTATCAATACCAAGAGCCGTGGACATTTTATAAAAATAAGTATCGCAAGATTCGGCCAGAGCCCGAAAAATACTAACCGTTCCATG
>JAGOQV010000008.1:15136-25204 GCA_018063145.1 Alphaproteobacteria bacterium | reverse complement strand
ACATATCCGACCAAATGAGCCGTTGCGTCCTTATAGGGATAGGTTCTGAGTTCTCCATCTTGAACCGATACCCCGGGCAGGTCAGGAAGGTTTACTTCGATGATTGAAACCTCTTCCCATTTCAGGTTGTCTCTTACCTCGACTGGTACGAAACTTGGATTCCGTCCGGCCTCACGAAGAACGCGCTTTACGTTATTGTCATCAATGGTGATAACCTTTTTGAGATCCTGCAATGCTTTTTCAAGATCATCGACTTGTTCTGGAATGACCACAACTTGGAAATTTTGCTGGTTCACCGCAAGCGGCACACCATAACGATCAACAATCTGCCCTCGTGATGGAGCAAGGATACGAACATTGATCCGGTTATTCTCGGCGAGCATTTTGTATTTCTCGCCCTCAACCAGTTGCAACCAGCCAAGCCGTGCGCCG
Source organism: Alphaproteobacteria bacterium (assembly GCA_018063145.1). Lineage (GTDB taxonomy): Bacteria > Pseudomonadota > Alphaproteobacteria > Micavibrionales > Micavibrionaceae > UBA1573. The sequence goes on along the minus strand of JAGOQV010000008.1, from coordinate 24,772 downwards.
AGAACACAGAGAAAAACGCCCTGCCCCGCGCCAACCAGAAAAGCGCGACGCGAAAAACTTTCCAGACGCTCTTGGTCACGATCCATAGACCTAATACCTTCCCCGACTCACCAGAAACCGATTCAGCCCCATCAAAGGAATGAGCAATAAAGGATAGGCCAGAACACTAACAACCACACTTGCCACGGCCTGCCCGATAGAGGGAACCTGCCATCTGGCAAGACTATAAGCAATGATCTGGACAGATTGGAACATCAAAACGGCCACGAAGAAACCGGCCCAAATGACCTGCCACGACTGCCCCAATAGAAACCGCCTCTGACTATTGACCAGCAAGGCAACCAGCATAAAGCAAAACGTATTTAATCCGACCAAACCGCCAGAGAGAATATCAAGCAAAATTCCCAGCAAGAACACCAAAGGCAAAGGCATCAAGTTCGGACGAAAAATAACCCAGAAATAAATCCCGATCAGTAGAAAAGCTGGACGGGTCCCCGCCTCACTCATCAACGGCAAATGCGCCAGATTCAAAATCAAAAGCATCAACAGGAACAGGTAAAGAAAAAGAACTTTCACTGTCTGGGTTAGAAGAGGAAAGGAATCCGGCAAGACCATCATAACCCGCGCATTTATTCCGCGCCTTCGGCACGCGGCAAAGCGGTTAATTCATGCAGACTCTGCCGAACGTTGGGATCCTCTGGTTTTTGAATAACCTGAACATAGCTGGAATTCTCAGGGTCCGAATAAAGACGGACGAGAGCCACACCGTTTTCAATCTCAACCACATCACCAACAGGAAGCCCTGCGGGAAACAATCCTCCCACGCCAGAAGTTACCACACGAGCTCCCTTTTGGATCAGCTGGTCAGGAGGGAGATGTTCCAATGTGAGCGTATCGCTATTGGTTCCGGCAAGAATGGCCCGCATATTGACTCCCTCAACCACAACCGGAATATGCGAGTTCATATCGCTCAAAAGCAGAACCCGCGCCGCCCGATTTCCGGACTCTATCACGCGGCCAATCATCCCCTGCCCGCCCATAACCGCCTGACCTTCAGCCACACCGTCAAGTGTTCCGGCTTGTATCAAAAGAGTTTTGATGAAACTGCTTCCGCTATCACCAATCACACGGGTTGTAATATAGCTCTGGTTTGGTTCGGGTAAAACATTGAGCAAATCTTTCAGCGACTGGTTTTCCGCTTGAAGCAACAAGGCTGTTTGATACCATTCCTTGAGACGGAGATTTTCTCCGCGCAAATGTTCATTCTCGGCACGAATTTGAGTCAGGCCCGTGACTTCCCCCACTCCGTCAGCCACCCAGTGAAAGGGCGCGCTGACAGCAAGAATGAGGGGAGAAAACATATCGGTTGCGGCCGCCCGTGGACCGTTCCACAAATTGGGCCGCACCATGGATGTTAAGAGCAACAAACCCGCTATGCCAGTCAAAAGCAAAGGGGAATAGCGGGAAACCCGCGCCGCCAGACCGGCAGCGCGAATAGGAGAGTTCCGGGAATCCTTGCGGGCAAGACCTCGCATGAGCAAACGACCAGACTAAAAGTTTATGCGTGGAAACTTCTATAAATTAACCAGACAAAGGCGAAGAACTCAACCCTTACTTTCAAGGTTTCATAGAAAAATAAAAACCCCGTTAATACGAGCCGATGAGAACGCTCCGCAGGCTCTTCATTTCCTCAAGCGTATGCCCCGTCCCCAGAACGACACAAGAAAGAGGATCGTCGGCAATGGTAATCGGCAAGCCCGTCACATGACGCAAGAGATGGTCAAGATTGGTCAGCAACGCACCGCCGCCGGTCAAAACAATTCCCCGCTCGGCAATATCCGAGGCCAATTCAGGGGGAGTGTTTTCGAGAGCCGTCTTCATCCCTTCGAGAATTTGGCTGATTGGCTCAACAAGGGCCTCGGCTACTTGGCGTTCTGTGACAAGGACTTCTTTGGGAACGCCATTAATCAGATCGCGACCTTTGATCTGCATCGTACGCCCGGGGCCCTCTGCAGGAGGCAGAGCCGAGCCAATTTCTTTCTTGATTCTCTCGGCGGTGGTTTCCCCAATCAGCAAATTATGCACGCGGCGAATGTAATTGATGATTGCTTCATCCATCTTATCACCCGCGCAGCGCACAGATTTTGCATAAACTATGCCCGCCAAGCAGATGACCGCAACTTCTGATGTTCCGCCGCCAATATCCACCACCATCGAGCCGGAGGCTTCGGTCACAGGGAGTCCTGCGCCAATGGCGGCTGCCATAGGTTCTTCGATCAAATAAACTTCAGAGGCTCCGGCCCGTTCAGCCGAATCAATAATGGCCCGTTGCTCAACAGGAGTTGAACCAGCCGGAACACAAATCACCATTTTAGGACTGACAAAACTGCGGCGATTATGAACTTTGCGAATGAAGTGCTTAATCATGGCTTCGGTCACTTCAAAGTCAGCAATCACGCCATCCCGCAAGGGGCGAATCGCTTGAATATTGCCCGGGGTCCGACCCAACATTTGCTTGGCTTCATTGCCGACGGCCCGCACGCGCTTTTTCCCCATATCGGTTTCAATAGCAACCACCGAAGGTTCGTTGAGGACAATTCCGCGGTCTCGGACATAAACCAAGGTATTGGCCGTTCCGAGGTCAATCGCCATATCGGCAGACATTGCACTAAACAATCGCGAGAACATTATAAATCCTTTGGGTGAAGGACAGACAAGGACCTATCCATAAAAAATGCCACGCCGAAAACCAGCGAACCCCGTCTATAGCAAACTTCCCGCGTTGTTGCACGCGGGAAGTCAAAAACTCTGCCTTTTTCTTGGGTATGATGTCCCCAAGACTGCACAGGATACCTAGCCTTGACGGGCTTTGCAGCGTGGTTTGGCTTTGTTGATGACATAGACCCGCCCTTTGCGGCGCACGACGCGGCAGTTACGGTCACGGGTCTTAATTGTTTTCAATGAGTTAACGACTTTCATCGCGCTATTCCTTCTTTATTGAGTGCCGGACCTTACTAGGCCTCTTGCCCCTCTGTCAAGCGGATTTATAAAAATAAATCCATCTTTTCCCTCTTTGTGGGGCTGTTAACCTTCTCCTAAAGGGTTTAGGGCAGAATAAGACTTCGGTATATACGATACCTTCTAACAAAATAAAGTCGGTTTTTCAAATGACTTCACCTACGCCAAGCTCAGCGGCTCCTCCACCTATTGATAAAACTGTTCTCGCCAGCGAGTTTCAGGCCGCCATGCTGGGGCATCAGCTTACCTTGAACTACCAACCGATTATCAATCTCCAGAACGGCCATATTTGTGGCTTCGAAACCTTGATGCGGTGGAACCACCCCGCACGAGGCTTTATTTCCCCGGGTGTCTTCATTCCCGTGGCCGAAGAAAGCGGGTTGATTGTTCAGGCTAGTAAATGGGCCCTCAAAGAAGCCATCCGCGCCTTAAAACGACTGGAAGGCCATGTTGGGCATAACGAAAAAATTTATATGAGTGTGAACTTTTCTCCCAATGACCTTGCTTCAGAAACCTTCGTGGACGAGATGTATTATATTATCAGTGCGAGCGATGTTCGCCCCGTTCAGGTTCAATTGGAAATCACGGGCGAGCTTCTGAAAGCTCAGCCGGAACAGGCTCTTGAAACCCTTGGTATTTGCCGCAGCACTGGCCTCAAAGTCGCAGTGGACGATTACGGCCTTGGAGATCCTTCTGTTTTCATGGGCTATATGGATGAATTTCCCTTGAGCGCAGTCAAGATTGACCAGCTCATTATCCGCGATCTTTTGAAAGACCCCGTCAAAATTGACACCGTTAAAAAGATTATCGAGGAAGCCAAGAAACGCAATATCGAGGTCATTGCCGAAGGGGTAGAAACCAAAGAAGAAGCTCTTGAGCTGGTCCGTCTTGGCTGCGATTACGGCCAAGGCTATTACTTCATGAAACCCTTGCCGGAACGGGAACTCACAGGGCTTCTGCTTCAACTGACCGGATTTCTGGACCGCCTGAAGGCGTAAGAGTCTGCTGCCCCCCAATTTTTTCTTGTCTTTTGCCATATCGTAAAATATGGTCCCGTGATTAGACAATGAGTAAATGCGGGGTACAAAATGGCAACCAACCGAAAAAAAGCAAAAATTTTTCTATTGGACGACTCTGCCACGTCCGCATCAACCCTTGGCCATCTTCTCCAAAAAACCGGACAACCGTTTGAAATTATTCACTCTCCACGACGCACCGATCTAATCTCTTGTATTGAAAAACTGAAACGAGAAGAACTCCCCACCTCCTTCATCCTCGACTCCTACGGAGAAGACGGCTTGCGTGCAGCAAAGCTCCTGATCCAGCACTACCAAGATTGCTCCGCCCCTCTCCCGTTTATCTGTTTCACCTCTAGTTTCTCAGATGTTTCCTCTGGTGTATGTCAGAAACTGCTGGGGGAACAACCAAACCTTCGCGTTAACTTTACTGAAATTTCCCCCTCTACAAAGGAGGTTGAACTGATCTCAGCCCTTCTTGAACAACAGACTCTTCGCATCCTCCCCTGCTGCTATGGCCTGCGCGAATTTCTCAATCTTGAATTCGGCTTGAACCTTTCTCTTGATGTTGACGATTCTTTGCATGCACGGGAATATCGAGACCTCAGACTGGGCAGAGATCAAAAACCCACCACACTCCCACAACTTTTACAATGGCTGCATCAACAGCACAACTTGCCAACACAAGCGTTATACCCAACAGCAACAGAGATTCTCCGCCGATTTTCTCAAGAACAACGGTGCGAGACCTCTACCCTTCCCTCCTCTTTGTTTTTCGGAGAGAGTAACAAGATCGACTTTCATTGCGCGGTTGGAAGACCTGCCTATGGACCTATTGCGTTTTCCTTGGAAGACATTAAGCCGGACACGGCAAAACCCATTCTGGTCTTGTCTGATTACCCAAGCGGTGGAGTTTTATCCGGTTATTTCAATCACCTTGCGGGAGTCGTTGTGATAAGCCCTGAAATTGCCGACCATGTGGAATACACTCTCAAAGAAAATCGTCTGAACGGGCTTCTGGGCTGCTCTTCCTCCTCTCCTTTTTTTGAAGGGGACTCTGTCCAATTGGGAGAGTACACCCTCCGAAAGGGGGATTGGGTTCACTTACGCAACTCCTTAGATATGGAACCTCCTCCGCAACTCTCGCGTCACGATGTGGATGTTCTGGGCCGCATCTCAAGCAAGCTGCAAGATATATGGCATCAGCAAGCCCTTCCTGTTTTCGCAGCAAATGAAAGCGGGCGTCCGCACGATTCTTACGGGTTTCCTTATCCGGTGGGATTGTTCCGCAGCGAAGCTCTTGCCAGCGAATCTCCAGAACAAATGAGACTCATCGCAAAAATAATCCAAGGGCAAGCAACCCCAGAAGAGGAAAAAATCCTCGGCACCTCCCTGTTTTACGATTATAGATCCTTGGCTTCTGCCAGTAGTTCACACTCAAAACCCTTCTGCTTCCGCTTGTTTGATTTTCGCATACAGGATCATTTTCCCCGTGACCTGCATCCCACCCTTGCCCGCGAAGGTGTTTGTCAAGGTGATGAAGCCTTGGCAAAATACCCCCAACTTTACGCCCTCCAACTTAACTCTCTTGTTTCAGGTTTTTGTCAAGAAATCGATGCCAAATATATGTACGGCCAAGAAGAAGATGATATTGCTTCTCCCCTGTTGGATGTCATGATGCCATCTCTTCGTACGATCAAAGGCGTTGAGACCTTCATCCAAATGGTTGATGTAGCCGCGAAAGATCAATGGATTAGTCGCGGCAACGATTACAGAATTGGGGTCATGCTGGAACAGAAAGAACTCTGTGAACATATTGAAAAAATTGCTCCTTTGGTTGACTTTATCAGAATCGGCAGTAACGACTTAACCGCCTCCGTTCTTGGAATATCACGAGGCGATACGAAGGCTCGAAGTGACTACCGCGCCGAGCATGGTTTTGACCCCTTCCAGCACCCCGCACCGGAAGTTTTTGATGGGGTTCTTGCCCTTGCAATTGAGAAGGCCCTAAAGGCAAACCCACAAATTGAAATAGGCCTTTGCGGGGACCATGCTCAAGACCCCCGTCTTGTTGCCAAACTTTTCGCTCTTGGGGTCAAAATCTTCTCCGTCTCCCCCACGAGTGAAAATTTGTCTTTACTCCCCCCCCTCGCCTATCTTGAAGTTTCCAGAAACTGGTCACCCGCCTGTTGATGAATTCCCGTCCCCTCTTCACAAAGAGGGGGATTGAGGGCAAACTGACCTTCGTTTTCTCACTTTACCGGAGGTCAAGTTGTGGCTCTGAAAATTGCTATTCTCAAAGAGACTGCTGAATTTGAAAAACGTGTGGCGGGGACACCTGAAATCGTCAAACGCTACGTTGCCAAAGGTCTTGAAGTTCTGGTTGAATCGGGTGCGGGAGTCTCTGCCTCATTCATGGATAGCGACTATGAAGCCGCAGGAGCCAAGATTGTCAAGGCGGCAGCAGATGCCACAAAATCGGCTGATATTGTCTTGTGCGTTCAGTCTCCCTCTTCCCTCAAAACAAAAGATGGGGCGGTTTTAATTGGGTTGCTCTCTCCCTACAACGCCGCTGAAAGACTGGCCGGATACGCCAAGGATAATTTGGTCAGCGTGGCCATGGAACTCGTCCCCCGCACGACGCGGGCGCAGGCGATGGATGTTCTCTCGTCTCAGTCCAACTTGGCCGGATACAAATCGGTTCTTGATGCGGCGTCTTATTTCACCCGCGCCTTTCCCATGATGATGACGGCAGCGGGAACGATTCCTCCCGCCCGTGTCTTTGTCATGGGTGCAGGGGTTGCAGGACTGCAAGCCATTGCAACAGCCCGCCGCCTTGGCGCGATTGTCAGTGCGACCGATGTTCGCGCCGTTGCAAAGGAACAGGTGCAATCTCTCGGCGCCACGTTTGTTATGGTCGAGAGTGATGAGATGAAACAAGCCGAAACCTCGGGCGGTTATGCCAAGGAAATGTCGGAAGATTTCAAACAGAAACAAGCCAAACTGGTAGCCGACACCCTCATTCGTCAAGACATTGTGATTACCACCGCTCAAATCCCGGGGAAAAAAGCTCCCCTTCTCGTGACAGAAGAAATGGTCCGCTCAATGAAGCATGGTTCTGTCATTGTGGACCTTGCCGTAGAACAAGGCGGAAACTGCGCTCTTTCCAAAGCAGGAGAAGTTGTGGATGTAAATGGGGTTAAGATTATTGGGTTTTGTAATGTGCCCTCACGTCTTGCCACCGATTCCTCAGCCCTTTACTCCCGCAACTTGTTTAATTTTGTTGGCCTGCTGCTTGATAAAGAGGGGAAACTCGCCGTCAATCTTGACGACGACATTTTGAAGGCCTCCACTCTCACCAAAGACGGCCAGATTATTCATCCAAACTTTCAAGCAACGTGATAGAGGTTTTTCATGTCGGACCCACAAACTCTTTTGAACGATCAAGCCGCGCAGCTTTCCATTTTGGCCCAGCAGATTTCCGCCCAAGCAGACAGGCTGGCAGCCGATGTTGCCGCCTATAGCTTTTCGGCTGGAGGACAAGGTGGGTCTTTCCTGATGATGGGCCTGACTATTTTTGTTCTGGCCTGTTTTGTCGGGTACTATGTCGTGTGGCGCGTTACGCCTGCACTTCACTCGCCTTTAATGGCGATTACCAACGCCATTTCCTCGGTGATTATTGTCGGGGCCCTGATTGCGGCAGGTCCGATGGATCTGACTTTCTCGAAATGGATGGGGTTTGGCGCGGTTGTTCTGGCCTCCGTCAATATTTTCGGGGGGTTCATTGTTACGCGCCGGATGCTGCAAATGTTTAAGAGGAAAGGATGATCCCTTTGTCCTTCCCGCGGCCCCCTTCGTCATCCCCGCGCAGGCGGGGATCCGGCCCAAACCACAAAAGACTTTCAACATAGGCTATAAAACATGGAAACCTTCGCTCCCCTTCTCTATTTGATTTCCGCCGTCTTGTTTATTTTGTCGCTGCGCGGACTGTCCCATCCGGAAACAGCCCGCCAAGGACTCAACTTTGGCATGACGGGCATGGGAATTGCCATTCTGACCACCCTTATGACTCCGGCTGTTTCATCTTACGGATTGATTGCTGCGGGAATCGTCATAGGAGGGACCATCGGAACAGTAACAGCGGTTAAAATTAAAATGACTGCCCTCCCCCAACTGGTTGCCGCCTTCCACTCTCTTGTTGGCCTTGCTGCCGTGTGCGTGGCTGTGGCCGCCTTTACCAACCCTGAAGCCTATAACATTGGCTCACCCGGAAGCATTCACCTGACCAGCTTGATCGAAATGGCTTTGGGTGTCGCAATTGGCGCGATCACCTTCACCGGTTCAATTATCGCATGGGGCAAATTGCAAGGCGTTATTTCAGGGAAACCTCTCAGCTTCCCCGGACAGCATTTTGTCAATGCGGGATTGGGGCTTGCCGTTGTCCTGCTTGTTTTTCTGCTCTGCCTGACCGAAAGCACCAGCGTTTTCTGGGCGATTATTTTTATCTCCTTCCTGCTGGGTGTTCTCCTGATTGTCCCCATTGGGGGCGCGGATATGCCGGTTATCGTTTCCATGCTCAATTCCTATTCGGGATGGGCAGCAGCGGGTATTGGCTTTACCCTGCAAAACCCCTTACTGATTATCACGGGGGCTTTGGTCGGGGCATCGGGAGCCATTCTCTCCTATATCATGTGCAAGGGCATGAATCGCTCGTTTCTCTCCGTTGTTCTGGGCGGTTTCGGGGGAGAACAATCAACGGCCTCAGCCTATTCCAGCGGTGACAAGGCCGCCAAGATCGGATCAGCCGAAGATGCGGCCTTCATCATGAAAAACGCCGCACGGGTTATCATCGTCCCGGGCTATGGCATGGCGGTAGCTCAAGCCCAACACGTTGTGCGTGAAATGGCCGACACACTCAAAGCCCACGGTGTAGATGTCAAATACGCCATTCACCCTGTGGCGGGACGGATGCCCGGACACATGAATGTTTTGCTCGCCGAAGCCAATGTTCCCTATGACGAAGTTTTTGAGTTAGAGAACATTAACCGCGACTTTGCCCAAGCGGACGTGGCTTTTGTGATTGGAGCGAATGACATTACCAACCCCGCCGCCCGCAATGATGCCTCGTCTCCTATTTATGGGATGCCGATTCTGGATGTCGAAAACGCAAAGACAGTGTTGTTCGTCAAACGCTCGATGGGGTCGGGCTATGCTGGGATTGATAACCCGCTTTTCTTTGCCGACAACACGCTCATGCTGCTTGGCGACGCCAAGAAAATGACCGAAGACATTGTCAAGGCTATGGAATAGCAGAGAATATGTGGCTTCCCCAATAGGTAACCCCCGCTTTATAGGCGGGGGTCTGGTTAATCAAAGCAAACAGATCTTATTTTATTTTATTTTATTTTGTTTTGGCTTTTTCTGCGGCTTGAGCTTTCATTTCTTTAAGTTTTTCAGCGCGAGCTTCCATGGATTTCTTGCGAAGTGCCATCACTTCGTCCTGACTAACAAAACCATCCTGATTGGAATCCATCATTTTATGACGTGCCAGAGAATCAGCTTCCAACTCGGCTTTGGTCAGGGTTTTGCTTTTGTCGGAGTC
>JAGOQV010000008.1:0-15036 GCA_018063145.1 Alphaproteobacteria bacterium | reverse complement strand
AAGGCGAGAACCTGTCTTGTCGCTCTCGGCTTTATAGGAAGCCACCAGAGGAGATTGGGTCAAACTTGCCGATTTTTGGGCCGCCCAACCTGCATCTGGAACCTCAATCACCAAAATTTTTTCATTGTTATCAAGGTCATAATTGAGCCGTGCGGGGGAGTTGGTATCAAGCACGATCCGTGTAACGCCACCACTTTTCTCACCAACGCGCATATTCCGCACCGTCAGTTTATGCGAATCCGGCTTGGTTGTCACAGGGGCAGAAGGAGCAGACTCCGCTTTTGTCGGAAGTGGACGGAAAACTGGCTTAGGAACATAGGTGCGCTTAATTGCTGCTGCGTGGTCCGGCTGGGCCGGCTCCACAGATTTCTTGGCTGGCGGCAAGGTAGAAGAAACCGGAGTGTCCGTCTTAGAGAGCATCTCTGCCTTTTGCTCAGGTTTTTCTTTGCTCTCAGTCAAAGGCGAAATCGCATAGTCCCGATCAATCCGGTCGAGTTCCAAAGACAAAGCTTTGAAGTTCCGCTCCATCGCATCGACTTTGCGCAAGAGTGGACGTGAATTTGCCACTTCAGATTGAACACCAATCATATTCTTTTCGAGGGCCAAAATCCGTTCTTCCAGCGGAGAAATTCCACTCTCCGGCATCGCCGTTGCTGCTACTTGTTCAACAGCTGGTGCCGGAACAGGAACAACGGGCAGTGCCGTCTTATCTAAGGCTTGCGGATCTTTATCGGCCTTGGGCGGCACAGTGCAAGCCGAAAGACCCAAAACGGCCAAAGGCAATAAAAGAAAAGAACGATAGGATAAAGTCACACGGAACGACATGGGATAAAAACAATACCTTCACTCCGCCCAAGGTGAAGGCCGAATCATTCGGCGTCAACGTATCCGCCAAAAATCCCGAATGTTATCCACAGATCGCGGGGGTTTTCGAATGGGCCAACACCTTCTGATAAACCGCGAACGTCTTGCTCGCCATGGCAAGGAAGGTAAATTCGGCATCGTATTGTGCCCGTCCGGCTGCCCCCATCCGAAGTTGCAAATCCCGATCCGCAATCAGAACCCGCAAAGCGTGCAGCAAGGGATCATCTTGTCCAGCGGGAACGACAAAGCCAGTCACGCCGTCTTGCACAGCCTCCCGAACACCGCCGACATCACTGGCAATGACAGGCAAGGCAGATCTCATGGCCTCTAAGATGCTTCGCGGGAAGCCTTCCCAATTGGAAACCAACAGAAAAACATCAGCGCAATTATCAAGCAACTGCCCGACATCTCCGCGCTCTCCCATAAAATTGACGCGGTCAGTATATCCCATCCGGTCCACCATTTGGCGGAGGTGCAAATCATCACCAGCCCCTACCAAATCAAGCGTCCAATCCAGATCAAGACAGCCCCACAAAACGCGCAAGAGTCGCTCATGATCTTTCTGGGGAGCCACACGCGCCACCATCATCAAGCGTACCGGCCCTTCCCGCTTGGTGCGCAAAGGCGCGGGATAGTTTGGCATCCCGTTATGAACGGCGGTCATTTTGTTTGCGCCCACAACATGGTAGCGCAAGGCAAGATCACGATCATATTGGCTGACTGTAATAACGTGGTTGCAGAAATACCCCGCAAATTTTTCAAGCCCCATGTAGAGTATTTTTTGCAGTAAAGGAATCCCTTTGGTAAAAGCCCAACCATGCGCTGTAAAGACAACGGGGATTCCACACGACCACGCGGCAAAGCGGCCAATCCATCCCGCTTTTGAGGAATGGCAAGACAAAAGATCAGGTTGTTCTCTTTTCAAAACTCGGCGCAATTCCAGAAAGGCTTTGACATCCTTGATCGGATCAATCGGGCGACCCAGAAAGGGAATCTCGCGGTAATCAATTCCACTAGCTTGCACTTCATCGGAAAAAACGCCAGCCCATCCCGAGAGAACCAGCGGCTGATGTCCTTGGCCTTGCAGCCATATGGACAAATCACGCACATGAATTTGTGGTCCTCCGTATTCATCCATACGCGTAACCAGATAGGCTATTTTCAAAGGTTTCATAGTTCCCCCGTTTGAGAATTCTGTTTGGTAGAAGGCGAAGAAAATAAAACTCTATGCAAACCAGCAAGTCCTGAAATCAACAAGGCAGGCCGCATGACCAGTGCCGTATGACCGACCCATAGAGCCACCCACAGCCATCCCAGAACTCCTTCGGGGATGCCAAGAGCTACACCAAAAAATCCGATAGCTCCCAATAAACCTCCCCATAACAGGATGAGGAACGTTGACTGGCCGACTGAGAAACCGGCATCCAGAAAGCGGTGGTGAAAATGCCGGCGATCGGGCATGAAGGGATGTTTTCCTTCGCGAATTCTTGTCACGAAAAGGCCAAAGGCGTCAACAATCGGCAGGGCAATAATCCACGCCACAGAAACCGGAGCAACAACGGGTTCAGGCCCTTGGGAAATTCCCATGGCGAACCACGCAATGGTTAGCCCCAAAGCCATGCTTCCGGCATCCCCGAGAAACACGCTGGCCTTTTTGTGGAAGGGGTGACGTAAATTATAGACAAGAAAGCCAACCAACCCGCCAGAAATAATCGCCATCGCGGTCAGGGGCTCCCGCCAATCCCCGAAAGCGCACGCTGCCATCAACCAGCCTAGAATAATCAGGCCCTTTCCGGCGGCAAGCCCATCAATCCCATCCATCATATTCATGGCATTGATAATATAAACGACACAGGCCACCGAAAACGGAATTGAAAACCACCCCAGCGTCATCTCGCCAAAACCGAGAAGATTTCCTAAATTTTCAAGCCGCACTTCTCCGCCCAGCACCATGATAAACGCGGCAAGAAAGTGAATGGAGAATTTGACTCGCGCATCCACTCCTCTTGCGTCATCGGCAATCCCCGCGAGAAGAACCATGGTCAACGCCAAAAAGAAAGCCCATGTTCCATCGAAAGGAGACTCGGTAAAAATCGAGAACGCCATAAACACGGAAAAAACAACGACCCCCCCGATGGGCGGAACATCTCCGTCATGTTGCTTGCGGCCCCCGGGATGATCGACAAAGCCGGTTTCAATCGCCCATTTTCGAACAAGTGGAATGGCCCCCAGCGTGACGAGAAACGCCATAGCTGGAAGGAGAAAGACTGTTTGCAGAAAATCAAAATCAATAGGCATTGCGCGGGGAGAGTAGCCCATCTTCACGGGAAAATCCAGACCGCAAGAATTATTTTATGACATTAGGGAAGCTGTCTGGTGTCCCGCCCAGCGCAAAGAATCTCCTCAAATCTGCGGTTTACAGACTGGGGATGGAATGCCTCCGGCAATAAACTCGGGCGCAGAGCTGAAATATCCGCTGGCCTGACTTGTCTCATCGCTTCCAGAAAATCATCCATGCCCTCGACCACACGAACGGCCTCCGGCGCGGCCAGAGCTGCGATTTCTTCAATTCCGCCGGAATCTCTTGTAGCAATCACGGGCGTGCCAACCGCCAAAGATTCCAGAACGACATTCGGCAACCCCTCAAAACGGGACGGCAGAAGGAAAGCATCTGCAATCCCCATCATCGGCCACGGTGTCTCGCTCAGTCCTGCCAAGGTCACATGGCTCTCAAGAGCCAACGAGTTTATCAGCCTTTGTAAATTTTCTTGTTCTGGACCTTTGCCCAAAATCGTTAGGTGCCACGGGTAAGGATGGTGCAACCTTGGCAAGGCGGCGATAAGCCGATCGAACCCTTTTTGCGGATGAAGCCGTCCGGCACACACAAACTGAACCGTATCTGCTCGCTTGGGTGGAAGCGGCCAATCCCCCCGTATTTTTTCCAAATTCACCGGATTGTGAAGCAAGATATGCACCACGCGGCGCAGCCCGACCAAAGTCTGAAATTCGTCAATAATTTTTTGAGCCGGAGAAATCACAACATCGGCCAAAGGATAAAAAATGCGGTACAAAATCTTGATCAGCCATGCCCGTTTCTGGGTTTCAAAAAAGAAAGACGGGACAATTGCTTCTCTGACAATGAATCGGGTGCGCGGGAAAAAAGGCTTTAAGAACAACGTGACAATGTTCAGATGGGCCATTGTTGTCACGACAATCTCAGGGGAGAGTTTCTTCAGACAGAGAAACAAAGCGGGAAGAGCTTTCAAAACCTTGCTCCCCTCAAGGCTGGTAAAAGGGATGTCCGGAGCAATCAAGGAGCGGAGTTCACCGCTCGAAGAAATGGTGAGAAATTGCGGATCAAATTTTTCGCGATCCAACCCATTCATGAGGGTAATGAGCACCCTCTCCGCCCCACCAGAATTGAGCGAAGGAAGAATGAAAAGAATGCGTTTTTTAGAAAAATTTCGATCCGTCATGAAAGCTCTTTCAAACGGGAAAGTACAACCCGAAGCAATCAAACGCAATCAAAAGCGTGGAGAACAGCCCCAGCTTGTTCAGTTTTATACTCATGAGTTTTTAGCTTTGCTATGGACTCAAATATTTTAACTTTGTCAGGACACGGCTTTACGGAACAAAAAATCGTAAACTTATCACCCTTGGAAATCCAATGCCTATCACCAGCAATATCTATCATCTGGTCCCGTGTTGCTGCCCACGCGTGAGCAACCAGAGAAGCCTGCTGATGACAGTCAGAATGACGAATAAATCCAGAAGGATCAATGCTGACCCCTTGTATTCTTGCGGCCCTCTTCAGGGGATACAGTAAAAATTCAGAAACAAGAGGATCCTCATAAGCTCCTGTACTCAGGTGAGAATCATACCCCCACAAAACCTTTCCCCCGTCTCCAGCAAGTCTCCGAAAAGCCCTTAAATGGCTCTTGAGCTGAGGAGATGGAAACCTATCTGTCGAGCAGTTTTCGTAGTTTGTTAAACTCCCTGTACTAATCAGCAAAGAAGAGCCGCTTACATCTCCCAGAGCAGCACGTTCCGTTCTCATAAAATCTTTGGTATGGGAAAAAACCTGCACGCCTGAAAGTTCTTCTTGCAATAAAGCCGAACTTTGTGTGTTAAAAACTCGGCTAAGTTCAATAACGTGAACCTGTTTCAAGTTAGGAAGTCCACGCAATATAGGAAGCTCTTTGTTCTTGACCGAGTTTGCAGGACCTGGACCAATAATAATTGCAGATTCTACAGATTCAGCCCACGCATGGATGTGACCTTTGTTCTCATCAATCAAACAAATCTCGCCTGCATAAGGATTATAGGCCTGTGATTGAGTCAATTTCTCAAAAAGATCAGCCCCCCCGTTTTGGTAGAGCTCCGGTCCCATATTCCCTGAGGCCTTACCGTCAAACAAATCTACAAGGCGACGCACAAGGGCCTTCTCAGCCGGAGTGTACGCAGGGCGCTCAGCAGACCGTCCGGTAGAAAATGGTTGTGATAATGTAACGATAGCTTCCATGATCCCCAATACTCTATACAGACTCGTTTGTTGTGTGCATGGGGGGGTGGGCAATTTCCCACATCCCTTCAAACTGGCGTCGATAGGATTCTGTAACTGCCGAATACTCCAAGACAATCACAGTTGGCTCAGCTTCAAAAAGAATGATCGCCAGTTTGTCCCCGTAGACATAGAAAGGAACGGAAAAGAAAAGCTCTTTGGGAAGCCAGCGATACTCAGCATAATCGGATGCTACAAAATTAAAGTCACCCTCTTGAACCAGAATTTTGTACCTTATGGTCCCCAATTCCTTCATACGAATCTTATGTGGCTCAAGAACATCCTTGCCCCATTTCAGAAATTGCTTTTCATCCACATTGTTAACAAGGAACGTCCCGGGGGAAAGAACCGCCGTGTTATAAATATCCTGATAAAAATCTATAAAGCCCTGCCGCCCTCGGAAGAAGCTTACGTTCCCACTCTTCTTCCGAATTCCGTCATTTGCCATGAACTCGATTCCGGCATCTTCGAAAGCCTTTTGGACCGCCGCGATAGAGGTATCCCGCGGATTGGTCAATCCGTTTTCAATGCCTCCAACCGATGTTGGTGACAAACCAGTGCGTTCTGAAAGGTCGCCTTGTGACCAGTTCAGAATTCCGCGTGCCCCTCTGATTTGTGCCGTTGTAATCATCGTGTATCCAAAAATCCTTCTTTGAGGACTCTACTTTAATCCTTTGTTGTTATAGGAGCAAAAACTATTTCTGACAACAAAAATATGAAAAACTCCCCCAAATTTTTCTTTTGAACCGAAACAAAGGCCTATCCCGTTGATTATCTTATTATTTTTCAAGCCCCTCGCGGCGCAATAAGGCCGCTGGATCGGCATCGCGCCCTCTGAACCGCCGGTAAAGAATCGCCGGATGCTCGCCCCCGCCTTTTGACAGAACTTCGTTTTTGAGCCTTTGCGCTGTTTCCGTGTCGTAGAGTCCTTTTTCGAGGAAAAGCTCGAATGCATCGGCTTCCAGCACCTCGGCCCATTTATAGGAGTAATATCCGGCGGAATATCCTCCCGCGAAAATATGGCTAAACGAAACGGAGGTTGCCCCTCCATAGCGGGGGAAAAGGGCAATGTCTTTCATAATTTCGTCTTCAAACGCGAGAACGCTCTCAATAGAGAGAGGATCGCGGCTATGCCATTCCATATCCAAAATCGCGTGGCCCATCTGACGAAGTCCGCCCCAAGCCGACATAAAATTCTTGGCGGAGCGCATTTTTTCAATCAGCTCAGCGGGAATTTTTTCTCCGCTTTGATAATGCGCCGCGAAGCTGTTGAGCGTTTCAGATTCGTACAGCCAGTTCTCCTGAAGCTGTGAAGGGAGTTCAACAAAATCCCACATGACATTTGTTCCCGACAAAGACGCATAGGTTCCCTGCGCAAGTAGTCCGTGGGTGGCGTGCCCCATTTCGTGAAAAAGAGTCAACACTTCATCATGCGTGAGCAAAGACGGCTTGTCCTTGGTTGGCTTGGTAAAATTGCAAACAATGGCAACCACCGGACGCTCGACCTTGCCGCGAAAGAGTCCTTGATCGCGATAACTGGTCATCCAAGCCCCGGGCTTTTTGCCCGTGCGCGGATAGAAATCCGCATAAAGCGTTCCAACAAAAATCCCTGTTGTTTCATCACTCACGTCATAAGCCGTAACATCCGAATGCCAAGTTGGCAGATCCGGCGCAGGGGTAAACTTTAATCCGAACAGTTTGCTGAAATGCGCGAAGGTTCCCTCAAGCACGGGTCCCAAAGGAAAGTAAGGCCGCGCATCCTCACTGGAAAATTCGAATTTCCGGTGCTGGAGTTTTTCGCTGTAATAGCCAACATCCCACGGCTTCAGATCTTCGATCCCGTCTTCCTTGGCGATGGCCTTCACTTCGGCAAGGTCTTTGAGAGCCCCTTCGCGATAGCGGGTTTTTAGATCACCAAGAAACGCCATGACATGATTCGCGTTCTCCGCCATTCTTCTTTCAAGGACAAAATCGGCATGGGTTTTGTACCCGAGAAGCTGGGCCCTTTGGTGACGCAGGCGAACAATCTTGAATACGTTACCCGTATTATCAAATTCGTCATGATCGGCGCGGTGAGAAAAAGCCTTCCAGATTTTCTCGCGCAAATCGCGCCGGCTCGAAAACGTCATGAACGGTCCAAAGCTTGGATAATCAAGCGTGATAATCCACTTGTGATGCAGCCCCCGTTCATCGGCTTCGTGACGAGCCATCTCAACTGCGCTCTCTGGCAAACCTGCCAAATCGGATTCTTCATCAAGCACCAGTTCAAACTGTTCGGAAGATTTCTTGACGTTGTTGGCAAAGACAGGACCGAGATTCGACATCTCTTCATTCAATTTACGCAAGATTTGTTTTTGATCTTCTGCCAGCAACGCTCCGCCGCGCACGAAATTTTTATATGTATCTTCAAGCAGAGTTTTTTGCTCAGGGGTTAAGTCTAAAACCTCTCTTTTGTCATGTACGGCCTTGACCCGCGCAAACAAATCGGGGTTCAAAATAATATCACTGCCAAAATTGGCCTGCACAGGTCCGATCTCTTCGGCGAGGGCCTGCAGTCCATCGGTCCCTGCTGCCGAAAGCTGGTTGTAAAAAATACTGGTTACACTACTCAACAATTCTCCTGCCGTATCGAGGGCAACAATCGTGTTCTCGAAATTCGGCGGGGATGGGTTGGCAATAATGGATTCGATATTCGCCCGCGCTTCGGCAATGGCGGCATCGACAGCTGGCTTGAAATGCTCTTCTTTTATCAGATCGAAACGGGGAGCATGGTTACGCAGGTTTGAGAGAACCAAGAGGGGATTATCTGTCATAAAAAACCTTTGTTGACATAAGTCATAAATTATGGTTGGATTTATTCTATCGTAAGGCAGAAAATAGATAAAGTGTGGAGAATAAGATAGTGACAAAAGAAAACATCGCGAAAGGCCTCGCCGTTGCTTTTGCAGCCGTTACAGCAGCAGCGGGAATTCCTTATGTTTGTGGCTACGCGCAGGCCAGCCTTGCGCCCGAAGCAACAACGGCACATCTTCCAACACTAAAAGCAGAGTGCCGCACTTCCAGAACCATTCACGAAAAGGCAACTTGCCTTGTTTTGGACGGAATCCAGCTTGCCAGAAACTGAGTCTTGGGGCTATCTCTTAGCTTATGAGAGATTCCCCCCCTCCGTCATCGCCTGAATTTGGCGTAAGACAAATTCTAGGGCGATCCATAGCATCCTGATATTTCTGGATTCCCTTAGTGTCCGTCCAGAAAGTTCCAGATATGTGACGAAAATGGCGGATTTCCGAGAACCGTAGCGGAACGTACATCAGGGTACTTGAGCAACGGAAGCGCAGGAAACCACCATTTGCAGTCCATAGGTGGAAACTTTATGGATGGGCACTTAGAATTTTTCTATCAAAAAAGTCAGGGAATGACGCAGCCTAGGACTTTTGCAACGGTCTATTGAGTTTATGAGTGGACAAGATTATCTCTAACTCCCATGAGCGAAGTCCCCTTTCCAAAATCAGAACATTTCGACGACATTTATTTTGCCGTTGAAGATGGATGGGCCGAATCCCACCACGTTTTTCTCAGTGGAAATAACCTTCCTGCCGCGTGGGAGAACAAGAACCAATTCGTGATTGCCGAAACAGGGTTCGGTACCGGACTCAATTTTCTAGCGGCGTGGAAACTGTTTGAAGAAACCGCGCAGCCTCACCAAAAGCTCCATTTTATTTCCTTTGAAAAATACCCTCTCACGAAAGAAGATATTCATCGTTACCTTGACGTTTGGAAAGATCAAATCGGAAATCGTCTTGCTCGTTTGCTGGCGATGTATCCACTCAGAGTGTCTGGATGGCATCCTCTGACCCTTACGCCTCGGGTAACTCTGACCCTTATTTTTGATGATGTTTTGCGGGCCATGCCTGAACTGAACACTCCTGTTGATTGCTGGTTTCTGGATGGCCACGATCCGGCTAAAAATCCGGATATGTGGTCAGAACCTGTGTTTCAAGGAATGGCGCGGAATGCCCATCACGGGACAAGCTTTGCCACCTTCACAGCAGCGGGATTTGTCCGGCGCGGATTATCAAGCGTTGGATTTGAGGTCACAAAAACCAGAGGCTTTGGCCGCAAGCGAGATATGACGATTGGCGTTTTTGCGGGAGGACCTTCATCTCAGCCGTTAACGGCTCTTCCCCAAAAAATTGCTGTCATTGGCGGAGGAATTGCCGGAGCAAGTGCTGCGCATTCTCTCTCCTTGCGTGGAGTGTCGGTTGATCTCTATGAAGGGGTGGGCATTGCATCAAAAGGATCAGGCAACCCACGAGGGCTTTTTAATCCACGATTTACCGCAGCGCGGGGCGCAGAATCCGATTTCTATTCTCCGGCTTTTGCCCTTGGCCACCGGACATTCTCCTCCTTGCAAGGTCCGCACGAAATCGGATTTCGTGATTGCGGCAGCCTTCACCTTGTCACGGATAACGACAAGGGCCGCCGCTTTGAGGGGATGTCTTCCTCATGGGGATGGCATGAAAATCATCTCGCCCAGTTGAGCGCGGCCGAAGCCTCTGAACAAGCGAAGATTTCTTTGACACATGGCGCATTGTTTCTGCCGCAAGCGGGTGTTGTCTCGCCAGCATTGACCGTTCCTCTCCTGACGCGCTCCGCCACTGTTTACTCTGAAAATGTGGACTCGCTCCACCAGAAAAATTCGGGGTGGGAAATAAACGCTCGCCCCTATGATGCAGTAATTCTCGCGTGCGGGGCAGGAAGTTCCAAATTTGAACAAACGTCATGGCTGCCCATTCATACAGTGCGGGGGCAAATTTCCATTGTCAAAAGTTCCGAGGTTACAAAAGATTTGCTCTCGAATTTGTGTTATGGGGGATATTGTTCGATTGCCTATGATGGGTGTCATGTGGTTGGATCAACTTTTCAGCCGTGGCTAACGGATACCGCCTTGAGAGAAGAAGACCACAGCGAAATCATGGAAAAACTATCTATGGCTTCCCCTGATTTCAGCAAAGACATGACTTATCTGGGGGGACGTGCAGCTCTGCGCGTGGCCGCCAAAGACCGCGTTCCGCTCATTGGGCCTGTGCCGGATAAATCGGCGTGGGAAAAAGGTCACGAAACAGATTGGCCCGCACTTTATATCACCACGGCTCACGGCTCCCACGGTTTAATCAGCGCGCTGTTGGGGGCGGAAATTCTTACCCGCATAATCTTGCAAGAACCGCAGGCTGCGCCCAGCTCAACGCTTGCTCATCTCTCGCCAGCAAGATTTCTCCACCGCGAAAAAAGAAAGAAAGCCTAAAGACTCCAATATACTCTTGGGGTGGAAATGTCTTGGGAAGAAAACGCGGATTTCACATCTATAAAAATGCCATCGGCTTCCAATAGGGATAGAATTTTATCCGGTCCTTCAGCCAAATAGGCTCGGTGCGGGACAGCGAGAATCAAGGCATCCAGATTTTTGAACTTGGATAAATCCGGTTGAAGATGAACGCCATATTCCGCATGGGCTTCCCCCGCATCGGCCAGAATATCATGAAGCACAGGATCGATTCCGTAACTGCGCAGCTCTTCGATAATATCCGGCACACGGCTGTTGCGAAGATCCGGCACATTCTCTTTGAAAGTTATACCGAGAATACCGACTGCCGCCCCCTTTACCTTCTTGTCGCGCTGAATCAAAAGCCGAATGAGTTTCTGGGCGATATGGGCTCCCATACCATCGTTAATTCTCCGTCCCGACAGAATGACTTGCGGGTCATACCCTACCTGTTGAGCCCTTGCCGTGAGGTAATACGGATCAACCCCGATACAATGCCCCCCGACCAGCCCGGGGGTAAAGGGGATGAAATTCCACTTGGTCCGCGCTGCAGCTAGGACATCGGCGGTTCGAATGTCGAGCCTGTCAAAGATAATCGAGAGTTCATTCATCAAAGCAATATTCAAATCTCGCTGAATATTTTCAATGACCTTAGCGGATTCAGCAACTTTGATTGAAGGGGCCCTATGCACGCCGACCTCAACGATTGAGGCGTAAACGGCGGCGACTTTTTCGAGTGTTTCGGCATCTTCTCCTGAAACGACTTTGACAACGCGGTGGATGGAATGCTCATGATCCCCGGGGTTTATTCTCTCTGGCGAGTAGCCCAGCTTGAAATCATGGCCTTGCTTTAGCCCTGATATTTTTTCAAGAAGCGGGCCGCAAATATCTTCGGTGACCCCGGGATAGACGGTTGATTCATAAACCACAACATTGCCGTGGGTCAGAACTTTTCCGACAGTTTCGCTGGCTCTGAGAACCGGAGTCAAATCCGGTTGACGATTGGCATCAATTGGCGTTGGCACACAAACAATATAGAAATTACAATCGGAAATATCTTGAAGATTTGTTGTAAACTTCAACCGGCTGGCCTTCAGATCATCCCTATCTGCTTCATTGGTATGATCGATTCCGGCAGCAAGTTCAGAAACTCTGGCAACGTTCACATCAAACCCGACGACACGATCATGCTTCTTGGCAAGAGCAAGGGCAACAGGAAGCCCAACATACCCCAGTCCAATCACCGCAATACGAAATTCTGAATCCATTTTTTTACCTGCCTCAAGGAAAATCCGAAACCCGACTGATGTACATGATTTTGAGCACATTGAAGAGGAAAAATCACTTTATCGCATTATGTCTATTAAAAACCGAATCTTGGCCAGCATAAAACATGATGGACTTCTCAAGAAAAGAACCTACGTCAATACAGACAATAGAATAGGAGACATCATGAGGAGAAAAAATATGGCAGTCGTGCTAATTGCAGGAGCCGTTATAGTCTTAGGTGCCTCGTTGTGGGGGCCAATTGTGAGCAATGTTGAACAAGCCAAATACACAGTCGTAGGCTCCGAAAGAAACATAGAGATACGCAACTACGATTCAATGGTCGTTGCAGAGGTGATGTCCAGCGGGGATCGAGAAGCTGCTATCAACGATGGGTTTAGATCGCTTGCCGATTACATTTTTGGGAACAACACATCAAAGAACAAAATTTCGATGACGGCCCCAGTTACCCAACAAGGCAGCGGGAACGAATGGACAATACGTTTTGTAATGCCTTCGCAATACACTTTGGAAACGCTGCCTAAACCAAACAATGACAAGGTCAAGTTACTGGAAACACCAAGCGCACAATTTGCTGTCATAACCTTTTCTGGTCGAGCAACCAAAGACAGCCTTAAAAGACGCGAAGATAGTTTGAAGTCTTTTATCAATAAAAGTGGTTTGAAAAGTGTATCAGAACCGACTTATGCCTTCTTCAATCCGCCATGGACGCTTCCCTTTTTACGGCGCAACGAAGTTATGATAGAAGTCAGGAACTAAACCTGTGCCACTTTAAGAAACTTCGGCAAATATCTCATCCCACTGAGACAGGATCGAGGGCAGAGAGAGTCTTTGTGAGATTTTCTTTCCCTCCTCCGCAAGAGCCGTCCGCAATGGCTCATCCTCCAAAACTCGGCTAAGCAGTTTAACAAGGGCGGACACGTCACCCACCGGATAAACAAGGGCATTTTTTTCAGGGACAACCCACTCTGAAATGGAAGGAGAACAATCACTGCTAATGCAGGCTAATCCCAAGGACATGGATTCGAAAAGCGCATTTGGAAAACCTTCCCCTTCCGAAGACAACACAAAAATATCGGCCCTTTTCACCTGTTCAAGTGGTGAAGAATCATGACCAGGCAAAAACACCCTTCCCTCAAGACCTAGATGAGAAATCAGTTTTTCAAGGGCAGGTCTCTCCGGCCCCTCTCCCAGAACAGTGAGAGAGACATTCTGGTTTGTCACAGAAATTTTAGAAAACGCGTGAATGAGGTCATCAAATTTTTTCCCTTCCACAAGTCGGCCAAGAGAAATAATCTGCAAATTTTCTTTGATTTCTTTTTCTTTCTCCATCACCCCATCTACCAACAAAGGATTAGGAATAACGACTGATGGAACGCAGGAACCAAAAAAAAGTTTAGCTTCCTTGGTCTGACAAACTAGTTTTGTGACAAAAGGATAGACCAAAGCCCTTAATATACGCCACGGGCGGGTAATAAGACTTTGATGCGGATTATCCCGTTCGGAAACGATAACAGGGATGCCAAGTCCGAACGTCGAAATTCTGACAAGAACATTGGTTTCCGACATGAAAGATATAACAATATCTGGAGATAACTCCTTTATCTTTTGCCTTAACACACCAAGACGATTCACGTTATCCGAAACGATCTCCCTTCCCCTTCCTTGGAGTCCGAGAGGAATCACCGTAACACGATCAGACAAAGGGAAAAACGAAACCTCATCCAGCTTTCCAAGAGAAAGAAGAGTAACCTCATCTCCCCTACCTGCCCACGCATTGATAAGAATGGAGGCCACGCGCTGTGCGCCGCCCATACCCAAATCAGCCATGACAAAACAGATTTTCACACTTTCCCTCTATGTCCGGCGGCAAACAAACAAATGCACATGATTGATGAAATGGCGCAGGAAAAAACGATCCATCATCTCCAAGATGAAATTGACCGGACGGCAGTTTTTCTTATACAGCCAATTGATCGCCTCCCGCGCATAGGGAATCTCGTCACGCAATCCTTTGATCCCGTCGATGCCTCCGGACGAGATAATTTCGAAACCAGCTTCCTCTAATTCACGGCGAACAAACTGGGAATCGAGCGCAAATTGATAAAAAC
This sequence comes from Alphaproteobacteria bacterium, assembly GCA_018063145.1. Classification (GTDB taxonomy): domain Bacteria; phylum Pseudomonadota; class Alphaproteobacteria; order Micavibrionales; family Micavibrionaceae; genus UBA1573. The sequence goes on along the minus strand of JAGOQV010000008.1, from coordinate 890 downwards.
AATCTGTGTTCATACTGTCTGACCAGATGGGAAATATTCCCATCTTGATTTTCAATTTTCTAATCCATGACAAGGTTGGAAACGTGATGAACAAATAACCGCCGGCTTTGATAACCCGCCGCATTTCTTTGAGAATATCCAAATGCCCTTCATAGAAATGTTCGATAACGCCGATGCTCCAATATCCGTCAAGACTTCCGTCTTCAAGGGCGAGAGACCGCACATCTCCGAGCATGGGGTTCACTTGCGGCATATTTTCTTTGAGAAATTCTATGGTTTTCTCGGCGTAGTCTAGGGCAATGGTTTTGTAACCCATTTGGCCAAGGAAATAGCTGTATTGGGCAAGGCCGCAACCTCCTTCAAGGACAGTTGCCCCCACGGGCAAATACGCTTTTGTAGTTTGCAAAATATAATGCCGCCGTGGGATTGTGTCGGTATAGACATTTTTCAGCTTTTCACGATTCCAGACTTCGTCCCAAAAATCCGCGCTGGCCTCCTGCGCCAGATAGACAAGACGGTTCTTTTCGGGGTCATAATACCGCGTGGTTTTCATGGCTTAATCTCTTCCAGTGTCAGATTGCTAGGCGAAAGACCGCCGCACCCATCACATATCCCATAGATTTTCTGGGGATGCTGCGCGTCATCAACCAACACATCCCCTTTTTTCCCCAAATGCCCGAGGGAGACGAGAACATAGGAACCAACCGAGCGGTTTGAGCGTTTCGCGCTTAATGTTTTGTACTCCTGCAAGGCATGAAAATAAGAAAATATTTGTGGGGTTACGGTGAAAGAAAGGGCAGCAATTTCTCTTTGCTGGAGAATGGACAGAGCCTCGTCTGTCACCCCTCCCCCGCCAACATCCATGACCACTCCTCGATCAGCCAATCCGC
>JAGOQV010000007.1 GCA_018063145.1 Alphaproteobacteria bacterium | reverse complement strand
GTGTAGCTGCAAGAGCCTTAGGGTTGGTTCCTTCCATTGTGGTTGGAGGATTTGCAACCTTGCTTGTTGTAGCCACAACGGCTCTCCTAACTCCGGAGCTGCGTAAAGCCCGCATCACATCCGACCACAAGGCCGAAGGACGTTAGTTTTAAGTGTCCGTCCAGAAAGTTCCAGATATGTGACGAAAATGCCGGATTTCCGAGAACCGCAGCGGAACGTACATCAAGGTACTTGAGCAACGGAAGCGCAGGAAACCACCATTTGCAGTCCATAGATGGAAACTTTATGGATGGACACTAAGGCTTGATCCAGATGGGGGTTCCAACAGAGACAAGACCGTAGACTTCTTCAACATCACTGTTTCGAAGGGTGAGACATCCATCTGTCCAACTGCCGTCAAACCGTTGGATGAAACCATCCCATCCGCCACGGTCCCCGTGAATACCAACATTTCCACCTGCCTGCACATGGCGTGTCTTGGCCAGTCTCTTGTCCTCTTCGTTCGGGTAGGAAATTTCTAGGAATTTCTGGAAATTTTTGCTTTCGTGCTTCTCGTTAATGTAGTAGCGGCCTTCGGGAGTTCTTTCATCGCCTTCTTGACGTTTGTGGCCAACCGGATCAGCCCCAAGAGCAAGAATGGGATAAGATTTAATGATTTTGCCATTTGCCCACAACGAAAGAATACGATCGTGTTTTTGCACCACGATATAGTCTGCCTTGAAGCCACTGCGGACCAGCGGACTCTCGCCGGAAGCACAAGCAGAAAGCAAAACGACAAGCAACAGAACGGAAAACCCGCGAAAAAAATGTAAAAAAGAAATCATCTCAGGCCGCCAGAACTTTCCGAACCGTTTCAGCAAGTTTTTCGAGGTCAACAGGTTTTTCAAGATACGCCGTTGGATTCAAGTGATCTACGGAATGGCGATCCCGAGGATCAGAAAGAGCCGTCAAAAAGATGAAGGGAAGAGTGCTATATTGAGGATAACCGCCCCGAATACGCTCTAAAAGCTGATACCCCGACATAACCGGCATCGCTCGATCACAGATAATCAGATCGGGTTCAACCCCTTGAACCAACTCCAGCCCTTCTTGTCCATTGCGGGCAATTTCGACTTTATATCCGCGACTGCTCAGATCATCGTACAGGATGCTGCACAGCTCGCGCTCATCTTCCACGACAAGAATTGTTTTGGTTTTCGGCATGGCTCACTCAACTCAGAAGCTAGAATTAACGATTCTGCGACTCTATCGCGTCTTGCCCCCATGCTCAAGAGGCAACCCAAAAAGCTTATGCCCTTTTGGATAAAGTCTCTGGAAGCTCTAGGCTAAGAAAGGTCCCCTTGCCCACTTGGCTTTTGGCTTGGATATGCCCGCCTTGCAGCTTTACCAAATCCCTCACCAAAGAAAGGCCAACGCCAGAACCGGCAATGCCGCTAGAAGTTGTTGCTCGAAAGAAGCGTTCAAAAATACGGTCCACCTCTTCTTCGGGAATCCCGACCCCATTATCTTCAACCGTGACAAACATTCTTCCGCCATCGGTCCTACCATGAACCTGAATAATTGGATTTTCCGGAGAAAACTTAACAGCATTAGACAAAAGATTGGTCAGAACAATCGTCATCATTTTGCGGTCAAGCTCTACTTCATTCGGCAGATCTTCTATTCTGCAGGTAATAATCAAGTCCCTTGAGAGGTTTTTTTGCTCCTCGCACAGCTCAAGAATCAGTTCTTTCAGACTAAACTTCTCAATATTAAGCCCAAGCTTTCCGGTTTTGAGCATATTAGAAGAGAGGACGGCCTCCATCATATTTACTGTACGCGAAACCGCACTGCGGATCGTTTTAAGACGGTTCAAAACCTCGAAAGTTGGTAGTGACGTAATTCTGCGCTCCAGAATCTGCGCATTTCCATCGACAATTGCCAGAGGAGTCCGGAATTCGTGGCTGACCATACTGATGAATTGCTTTTGAAGATTGCTGGCCTCCTGCTCGCTGGCCAAAGCCCGCTCCAGAGCCATTTCCTGATTTTTGTAATCCGTGATGTTGGTAATCGAGAGAATCGTTCCCGCACGACTTTTAAGAGGAACTGCGGTCATGCGGAGATAACTCCCATCCTCCATTTTGAATTCATACTGCCCAACCAACTCAAGCCAGAACGCCTTCGCGCTTTCATAAGATGGATCTCCCTGCTTCATGCCGAGATGTTCAGCCATACCCTCAAATATTTTAGCAACAGGAACTCCCCTGACGAATTTATCGGCCATCCCGGGAAAATCTCTTAGAAAGTGGTCGCTGCTATAAAAGATTCGTTTTTGGCGATCAAAAACAATGAACGCATCGGCACTCACCGACATAAATTCTCGAAACGTCTGATACTCGTCTTCCTGAAAACGGGCTTGCAGGCGCATAATTCCCTTTTTTAGCTTATGATTGAATATGTTCTGGAAATCTTTGGTTCGGATAATTTCCTCGTTATAAATCGCATCAAATTCAGCAGAAAGAATATGAAGCCGTTTCCGAATATCAGGCTCGGCGGTTATTGCTATAATGTCAGCAACAACGCCTTTCATATCCCCCAATGTCTTGGCTATGTTGAGATTTTTGGGATTGGCATCATTCACTACTACGAAGACTATCGCGCTGTGATAGGCTTCTTCGAACAGCTCTTCTTGGCTTTCTGGCGTCAGAACCCTTACATTCTGCCCGGGAATCAGTTCCCAAATCAGCTGAGTTAGCGATTTTTCGGCATCATCGCCATAAATCGTAACAGCCGGAACTGGGCTTTTACGAAGGGAAACAGGGCTGGCAGTGCTTCTTAATTTCATGGACATCCTCGGCCTATCAGTTTCCTTGACAGGCCCTTAAGAAATGGTTTATAAGCTGGGCCCTGAACTAAAAAAGGTCCCCAATTAGGGGTCGTTGACAACAGAATCAAAGGTTTGACAAATGTTTGCAGTTATTCGTACTGGTGGAAAACAGTACAAAGTCGAAAAAGATACCTATATCCAAGTTGAAAAACTGGAAGCCGCTCCGGGTGAGTCCGTCAAAATCACTGACGTTCTCTTGATTTCCGATGGCGACAAAACCACGGTTGGCGCACCTGTCATCAAAGGTGCGGTCGTTACCGCAGAAATTTTGGAACAAGGCCGGAATGATACCGTTCTGATTTTCAAAAAACGTCGTCGTCAAAACTCGCGCCGTAAGAACGGACACCGTCAGCACACGACAACCATCAAAATTACAGATATTAAAGCGGCCTAATTGGCCCGATTACCGGAGGATATGAACCATGGCACACAAAAAAGCAGGCGGTAGTTCCCGCAACGGACGCGACACAGCCGGTCGGCGTCTTGGCGTAAAATGTTTTGGCGGGGAAACCGTCACAACAGGCTGCATTATTATCCGTCAACGCGGAACCAAGTTTAAGCAAGGCAAAAATGTCGGGATTGGCAAAGACCACACCCTGTTTGCTCTGACGGATGGCAAGGTTTTCTTCTCGCGCAACGATGATGATCGCCCTGTCGTGAACGTGGTCCCGAACGGTCCCACACAAGCTCAGGCGGCGGAATAAGATCGCATAGATTTTAAGAGATCAAAGCCCGCCACCATCAAGGCGGGCTTTTGTTTTAGACAAGGTTACAAAGGATGAAATTTCTCGATCAAGCCAAAATCTACGTCCAAAGCGGAGACGGCGGAGCCGGATGCTGTAGCTTCCGGCGTGAGAAATTTGTTGAATTTGGCGGTCCAGATGGTGGGAATGGCGGACGAGGTGGCAGCATTATTATTGAATGCGTCAATGACCTAAACACTCTCATTGATTTCCGTTATACCCAACACTTCCGCGCCCAAAAAGGCCGTCATGGGATGGGGCGCAACCGCTCTGGCTCCGATGGAGAAGATCTGGTGATCCGTGTTCCTGTGGGAACTGAGATTCTGGATGAAGACCAAGAAACCGTCTTGCTGGACCTTACAAAATCTGGTGACCGTTTCGTCTTTCTTCGCGGCGGAGACGGCGGGTTCGGCAACGCCCATTACAAAACCGCGACCAATCAGGCTCCCCGCAAATTCACCCCGGGGTGGCCCGGGCAAGAGCGGGAAATTTGGCTTCGCCTTAAACTCATTGCAGACGCCGGCATTATTGGGTTACCCAATGCGGGGAAATCAACTTTTCTGGCGGCCTCTTCCGCCGCCAAACCTAAAATTGCCGCCTACCCTTTCACCACACTCCACCCCAATCTTGGTGTCGTAAAAATTGACAACCACGATTTTGTTCTGGCTGACATTCCTGGCTTGATTGAAGGGGCCCACGAAGGCCACGGCCTAGGAGACCGTTTCCTTGGTCATGTGGAGCGGACTTCTGTTCTTTTGCACCTTGTTGATATTACCCAAGAAGACCCTCTTGCCGCCTATCACACAATCCGCGAGGAGCTGACAGAGTACGGAGAAGGTCTTGATGAAAAAATAGAAATCCTCGCCCTTAACAAAATTGATGCAATTGACCCTGAAATTATGATAAGTATAGCGGATCAGTTTGAAAAAGATCTGGGGAGTCGGCCATATTTGATTTCCGGTGTCTCACAAGAAGGTATTCGCCCGATCCTTTTCAAACTGTCCGAAATTATCGAGTCAGAAAAGAAACGACCTGAACAAGAAGAACTGAGTAAACACCATGTCCCATATGACCCCGCAAGCAATATTAGGTAGCTCCCAAAGAATCGTCCTCAAGATTGGAACAGAAACCATCATCAAGAATGGAAGTGTTCATACCGAATGGCTGAATTCTTTTGCGGAGGGCATCGCCGCCCTCAAACAACGGGGAAAAGAGGTCATTGTGGTCACATCCGGTGCCATTGGGCTGGGACGGGGAAAACTCGATATTGATCCAACAGTCGCCACAAAAGATCTGCCTATGCCAGTGAGACAACAGGCGGCAATGGTGGGGCAAACTTCGCTTATGCTCGCCTTCTCACAAGCTCTTGAACGCCAAGACCTTCTGGTCGGACAAGTCCTTTTGACGGCAGACGTCACGGAACATTTTGAACAAGTTGCCAACCTTCGGAATGCCTGCCTTTCAAGTCTCGATAAAAGCCTGTCACCACGGGTTATTCCAGTCGTGAACGAGAATGATACCATCGCAACTTCGGAAATTGCCTATGGGGATAACGATAGACTCGGAGCGATTGTTGCAAACCTTCTGGACGCCGATACGTTTGTTCTTTTTTCCGATGTAGATGGATTATATAACGATAATCCGAAAAGAAACCCTGCTGCTCGCTTTATTCCCCATGTTGAGCATCTTGGCATCGTGTGGCAATACGCCAATGATGATCTGGACGGCATTAGTCGAGGCGGCATGATGAGCAAGCTCAGAGCCATAGAACACGCAACACTCCAGAGACGAAGCTATGTGAGTGGGAAGCCCCCCTTCAAACAAGGGGCAACTTCAATTATTGCCAAGGGAAAAGATTCTATTGGGTGTCTACAAGCCCTCATGTCCAGCGATGGCGAAGAAACAACGAGATGCACAGTTTTTATCGCCCCTCTGCCTGTACCTACCCTACCTTGTTTTTAGGAGAATGAATAATAGACCTGTGCCCCTCAAATGCACCCTTGTTCCCAAATCCGCCAATCCTTTCTTTTCCTTTAGCGAGCGGCATTTTACTGTATAATCTTCTTCCCACGAGATTATACGGAGATTCCCCATGCGGACCGACGCGCCCCAAACCATCTACCTCAAGGACTATCAGGTTCCCGACTACAAAGTAGAATCCATTTCCCTTGATTTTCGCATATTTGATTCTTACACCGACGTAATCGCCCGCACGGTCTTTGTCAAAAACCACGAAGGATCGCGCCCGCTTGTCCTAAACGGAGAGCATATGGAACTGCTCTCCGTTTCTCTCAATGATCGGACATTAGACTCTTCCGCTTACCAGCTCACCGAAACGACTCTGACCGTTCCCTGTTCGGAGCAGCAGTTTACCCTCGAAATAACCACCCGCTTTGACCCCGCTAAAAACACTGCCCTCGAAGGACTTTATAAATCAGGAGGAACTTACTGCACTCAATGCGAGGCTGAAGGCTTTCGCCGCATTACCTATTTCCCCGACCGCCCAGATGTCATGGCCATTTTCACAACACGGATTGAAGCTGACAAGGCCACCTGCCCTGTTTTGCTGTCAAACGGCAATCTGGTTGAAGAAGGAACGCTGGAATCTGGCCGCCACTATACCCTTTGGCACGATCCGTTCCCGAAACCCTGCTATCTGTTTGCCCTTGTTGCCGGAGATTTGCACTATATTCAGGACCATTTTACCACGGCGTCGAACCGCAAAGTTGACCTGCGTATCTACGTTCGGGACGGAGACCAGCCCCAATGCGCCTATGCCATGGAGGCTCTTAAAAAATCCATGAAATGGGATGAAGATGTTTATGGGCGCGAATACCAACTCGACCGTTTTAATATTGTAGCAGTGAGTGATTTTAATATGGGCGCGATGGAAAATACTTCGCTCAATATATTCAATACCGCTCTTGTTCTTGCCCATCCTGATACTGCAACCGACCATGATTTTTTTCGTGTCGAAAGCGTGATTGCCCATGAGTATTTTCACAACTGGACAGGAAACCGTATTACCTGCCGTGACTGGTTCCAACTTTCTCTCAAAGAAGGCCTTACCGTTTATCGTGACCAAGAGTTCAGCGCGGACATGAACTCTCGCGCTGTGCAGCGCATTGACGATGTGCAAGCTTTGCGCAGCCTCCAGTTTCCGGAGGACAGCGGCCCCCTCGCTCACCCCGTACGCCCCGACAACTACATTGAAATCAACAATTTCTACACCACCACGGTTTACGAAAAGGGAGCGGAGGTTATACGGATGCAGTCCCTTCTGCTCGGCAAGGCCAATTACCGCAAGGCGACAGATCTTTACTTTGATCGCTTTGACGGCCAAGCCGTCACCACAGATGATTTCGTCCAGTGCATGAGCGATGCCTCAAACCTTGACCTTTCGCAATTCAAACTCTGGTATGCGCAAGCCGGAACTCCTCACCTCACCGCGCAGACCTCCTATAACGAAACCGAAAAAAAATACAGCTTAACCCTCTCGCAAAGCCTTGCCCCTACCCCCATGCAGCCCGAGAAAAAGCCCATGCATATTCCGGTTGCCGTGGGGCTGATTGGCCCCAATGGGGATGAGATCATGGAAACCAAAGTTTTGCAGCTAACAGAATCTACGCAGACCTTCCACTTTGACCAAATTGGAGCGCGTCCAGTTCCTTCTATTCTCCGAAATTTTTCTGCGCCAGTCCGCTTGACGACAGACCTTAGTGAAGATGATCTGCGCTTTCTTATGGTTCACGACACGGACGGATTCAACCGATGGGAAGCCTCCCAAACCCTGACTCTTGGACTGATGGGGCGGATGCTAGACGCCATCGAGCAAGGACAAACCCCGACTACCGAACCACACTATTTGCAGACCATCTCTCATCTTCTCGATCAATGCTTGGACAATGACGGGGATAAAGCTCTTTTAGCGAGAATGCTCTCCTTGCCCGACTATTCAATTATTTCCCAAACCCGCGATGTGATTGACCCCGATGCCATTCATCAAGTTGTTGAGACAATCAAACAAGATGTTCTCCTGCTTGCCAGAGCAAAACTGCTTGAGATTTACGCTCAAAACGGGTCCCAAGCGGCCTATTCCCCAGACGCTTCATCAATGGCACGGCGAGCCTTAAAAGAATCCGCTCTGTCTTATTTAACATCGAGCCACGATCCTCAATCTTTTGCCCTCGCTTCTGCGCTTTATCGTTCGGCCAATAACATGACGGACTGCATTATGGCTCTGGCCGCCCTTATCGACACGAACGCACCAGAACGCGCTGAAATTTTGGCCGATTTCTATGCACGGTTCAAAACCTATCCCCTTGTCGTGGATAAGTGGTTTTCCTATCAGGCGCGGGCAGTGAGGCCTTCGGCCCTTGATGACATTCGCGCCCTCGCAGACCATCCTGACTTTACGCTGAAAAACCCGAACCGCGTTCGCTCTTTGTATGGAAGCTTTGCTATGCGCAATCCGGTTGTTTTTCACCAGAAAAGTGGTGAGGGCTACGCTCTGTTTGAAAAGGTCATTCTGGAACTGGACCCCATCAACCCGCAGATTGCCTCTCGCCTTCTGACTTCACTCAGAGATTGGAAAAAATATTCTCCTGCGCGACAATCTTTGATGAAACAAACCCTCGAACATATTGTGCGCAAACAAGACCTTTCGCCGAATAGCTATGAAATCGCCAGTAAAACTCTTGGTTAGACCGGATTTCAGCCGTGAAACTCCAGATTTGGGACTCGTTGCTGGCATAGACGAAGCCGGACGCGGTCCCTTGGCAGGGCCAGTGGTCGCGGCTTGCCTCTATGTTCCACCGGAAAACAGAGGCCATCCGGTTTGGAAAGAAGTTCACGACAGCAAGAAACTCACTCCCATTAAACGGGAGATCTTGTTTCCCATCATTCAGTCCCAATCCATTTTTGGGATTGGCGAAGCCTCAGCAGAAGAAATTGACGCGCTGAATATTCTTCAAGCGACTTTTCTGGCCATGCAACGGGCGGTCTCTGATATGACCCGAGCTTTTTCTCTTACCCCTGATTTGGTGTTGGTAGATGGGAATCGGCTGCCTCCCGCCCTCCCCTGTCCGGCGCAATTTCTTGTGAAGGGGGATTCTCTTTCCGTTTCCATAGCGTCAGCGTCTATTCTGGCCAAGGTCACGCGGGACAAAATTATGGCCGAACTCCACGCAGAGTTTCCAGCCTATGGATGGGACAGAAATGCCGGATACGGAACGCCAGAGCACCTAACTGCGCTTGAGATTTACGGCCATTGCGCCCATCACCGGAAGAGTTTTGCTCCGATCTGCGACATAAAATTATCCCGAAAAACTGCTTGAAGATTCTTTAATAACTCATTGATTCACATATTTGAATCGCAATTAAAAAACTTGACGGCGACTCCAAGATGACTCATGATTCGTTTCCCGAGTTAAACAAGGAAACAAAAATGTCGAGTCAAAAAACGCCAAAAGCAAAGAAATCCACCGAAGTTTCAAAGAACACAATTCTTCAGGGCGACTGCGTGGAAATGATGCGCAAAATTCCCGCAGGCAGTGTGGATATGATTTTTGCCGACCCTCCTTATAACCTCCAGCTCAAAGGTGATTTGCACCGCCCGAATAATTCGAAGGTGGACGCCGTGGACGATCACTGGGACCAATTCGCCTCCTTCAAAGATTACGATAAATTTACCCGCGAATGGCTTTCCGCCGCACGGGATGCGCTCAAAGACGATGGCACCATGTGGGTGATCGGCTCCTATCACAATATTTTTCGCGTTGGAGCCATTTTGCAGGATTTGGGTTTCTGGATTTTGAACGATATTGTCTGGCGGAAAACCAACCCCATGCCGAATTTTCGCGGCCGCCGCTTTACCAACGCGCACGAAACGATGATCTGGGTCGCCAAATCGGAAAAAAGCAAATACCGTTTTAACTATGAATCTATGAAATCCCTCAACGATGACCTGCAAATGCGCAGCGATTGGACTTTGCCTATCTGCAACGGGTCTGAGCGCATCAAAAACGAAGAGGGCGAAAAAGGCCACGCGACGCAAAAACCAGAATCCCTTCTCTACCGCGTTCTTATGGCCTGCACCCAGCCCGGGGATTTGGTTCTTGATCCTTTCTTTGGGTCCGGCACGACAGGGGCTGTCGCCAAGAAACTGGGCCGCGACTGGATCGGCATTGAACGGGAAGATGACTACATCAAACTGGCCACCAAACGCATCAAGGCCATAGAACCCATAGCCGAAGACGATATTCTTTGCCGTCCGTCAAAACGCGAGGAGCCTCGGGTTCCTTTTGGCTGGCTGGTTGAACAAGGCCTCATTAAACCCGGGGCTATTATCACCGACAGTCAAAACCAGATTGAAGCCAAAGTCAGTGCAGACGGAAGCGTCATGGCGGGAAAAGGCGTGAACCAATATCGTGGCTCCATCCATAAAGTCGGGGCGGCTCTGCAAGATGCGCCGAGCTGTAACGGGTGGACCTATTGGCATTACAAAGAGGGCAACCGGACTTTCCCGATTGACCGTCTGCGCCAACGTGTACGCGACGAAATGGGCCGCGGAAGCACCGTTCAATAGACCTGTTGCAATCATAGCCCTCGTCATTCCCTGAATTTTTTGATAGAAAAATTCTAAGGGAATCCAGAAAAGAAAGATGGATGGCCTTAGAATGCCAAGAGTCATTCAGGCCATGACGAAGTGGAAAAGCCCCCCTTTTTGTCATCAACTCCGTTGTGAACCTTTTTTGCAGGAGTAATGTAAAAACCTCTCCCCTCACCTCAATCCTCTCCCACAAGGGGAGAGGACGTTTTCTTTCCACCTTTTTTCCCTTTGAGGGAGGACAGTTCTCCCCTCTTTTCCCTCTCCCCTTTGAGGGAGAGGGTTAGGGTGAGGGGGAAACAATGGTGGTGAGCGGGAAATAGAGGGAAAAAACAACAAAAAACCCCGAGATTTCTCTCGGGGTTTTCGGTAATTTTAAGAATTATTGGACTTTGACGTAAACACCGCAGTTCGGGGTTCCGTCAGCACCGTTATACACACCAAGAGCTGTTGCGCAGTTGGTAGCCCCAACAGCCCCTGCTGTTCCAAGAGCCCGCGTTGTCCCAGTAATAGCATTCCCATCATCCAATTTACGGTCAATGTTTTCAGCTTGAGCTGCGGTAAAAGGAATATTGGCAAGTGCAGCAGCGGTCCCCGGCGCTATCAGAGAAACAATATAGTGACCTGTTTCTAATGTAGCGGCCCCCGACACGTTAAAGGTCCCGTTACCGTTGCTATAAGCAAGCTGCCATGCCCCACCGATAGGAATCACAGGATTGGATACACCAGGACGGTTAATATCGGCCACCACGGTATTAGGAATCACACCACCGATCATGCCCGCAGCACCAAGCTGAACAAAAGAAGCACTTTGCTCGTTTGCAGCCCCGTTAGCGGCCCCAGGGTCACCTGCTGTCGCTCCTGTAATCTGCCCATTGGCATTGCCAGCAGTCGCACAGAGAGTACCGCAGCCAGCAATCCGTGTCACAGGGGCCAGCAAGTCTCCTGGAAACCCTGCATATTTATCACGGAAGCTACTTATACCAGCTTCAACAGCCTTGGCTTGAGAAACCGTTGCGGTCACACGAGAGTTGTTAATAAGTTCTTGGCCTTTAAGAATCCCACCAATCAACAGACCGATGATGATCATAACAATCGCCAATTCGACGAGGGTAAAACCCTTTTCCGATGGGCGTGCTTGAATTGCAGAAAGAGTCATGTAGTTCTCCTATGAATGAGGTTAGAAAAAATGCCACCTGATTTGACGAGGCTGACACAGTATATACAAAAATGGGGGAAAGACCATCCTGTCATTCCCCAGAATAGGGGAAAAATTGCTAATAAATTCTTACAAAATCCCCTTAGACTCCTCATAAAGACAGAATGAGGAGTGGTTTTGATAAGGGAATGAGCCAAAGGGGAATCAGGCTTTTTTCTGCCGAGAATCGGACGGCGAGTGTCCGGTAATCTCTTTGAATGACCGATTGAACGATGCCAAAGAATTAAATCCCACTTGTTCGGCAATCACCGCAACAGGAACCCCCGTTTGTGCCAAAAGCCGTTCTGCATCGCGGACCCGCCGTTCATTGAGAAGTTGCGGAACAGTCTTGCCAAAATGGACATTCACCAATCGTGAGACAGTTGCCTCGGACGTTTCTAATTCCCGCGCCAAATCAGCCCGCGAATAAGCTGGCTCTTGGTAAACTTTTTGTAAATCAATCAGGTCTTCCAGTTTTTCAACCAATTCCCTTTCTGCGCGAGAAAAAACATCGCGGTTTGTTTCCACCACTTTCAGGACTTTGACCGATTGCGGGTAGATTCGCAGCAGCCCCGTTGAGGCCAGATAAACCATCGCCCCACCCAAAATATCACGGATGAGCAAGAATCGTTCAAAGGACAGTTCTAACGCTCCTTGCCATGTGGTCAATCCCAGCAAACCAAGGTTAACAATCAGAAGGGAAATCGCGAGCCAATAGCGATCTTGTTTTTGGGTTTTTTCAGCCTCTGGATCGGCAAACCCACCACGCCCAGCCCACAGCATAAGAAAACATAGCCCCCCTGCAATACCGCCAAAAATAGACACAGCCTGCTCTCGGACACTCAAGGCACACAGTTCCCACAACCCACAATCAGCCCTCAATGCCCCCACAGCCCAGCCAGAGAGAATGGCCACAAGGGGAAAGGCAACAGAAAGCCAGTATTTTTTCTCGGGAAACTCGCCAATTTTCAGAATCTGAACAATCAACAGGACAGAAAATGGTGCAATCATCAACCACAAGAAAGTTTGCAAAAACCAGTATAACGGCCCGCCCCCGATATAACGCATCCCAAAATCAGCCAAAAAACCTCCGGCAAGGAGGGCAAAACACCCCCCGGGGATCAAGATATGCCGGACATGACGCGCCCGAACGGACAGATAGACAAGCAGATAGACGGTCTGAACCAACCCCAAAACCGCGCAAAGTTCCCAAAATGTGATCTCGAATAGCGGCACAGCTGCAATTCCTATTTTATTGAGAGCTTGAAGACTCTTGATTTTGGCACAGCGGATTTGTGCTTTTCTCTTTAGGATCAAGCAACTTTGTGCAGATATAATCAACCATAAAATTGATCTCCGCAGGGTCCATGGTTTTCTCACCGCTTTTAATCATTTCAAGCATCATCCCATACGCCATTTCCTTATCGCCCATGTCACTGGTGATAATAGCCTCCATTTGAAGCGGCCAAGCCGGCATTCCCGGGCGGTACGTCGCCGCGAGTTCCCGCGCCAATTCTCGCGCAAAATCCATATCGTTCAAACGGTGACGCGCCAAATAGACGGATTGGCCCAACCATCTCCATTTTTCCCCCTCAGGCCGTTTGCCGATTCTGCGTAAGTACTCAATCACGGGATGGAGCTGTTCAGGATTTTGAGTTGCCGAAAAATAGTACCCCGCCAGATATGGGACATATTCGGAACGGGAATCAAGTTCATCTGCCACATCAAACCATGTCTTTAAGTGCTCGTAATCATACTCTTTGAAGGATTTTCCTTGGCCGGATGTGTTGCCAAAAGTCTGTAGCGTCAAAGACACAAAGCGATAAGCCAGCATCCCATCCCCCAAAAACGCACCGGAAAGGCCGAGCGCACTTGGAGCTGGCGGAACATTCGCCCATTGGACAACGCGGTGCGATGTAGAAAACCAAATGGAGACATTGGCAGCAACAGCAATAAAGAGACACAAATACAATTGGATGTGGGCAACTTTGAACATTCCCGCTCCAATCAGAACTGTCGCCGCGACAGATCGGTCAATGTTGCAACCAAGACAAGAAACAGAAACGCCACGCCCTGCGCTCCAACCAACAGCCAATCTGAACCACTTGCTCCACCATAGATCAACCAAGACGTTTGAGTCATAAGGTCAAAACGTGGAATAATCATCGAGGTGATTTCAAAAACACCCGAAAGAATCTTTCTGCCAGGAAGGTCTGCCCCTCCAAAATGAACAATTGCCAACAACTGGCCCATCATCCGTGAGAGAATGTAAAACCCCATTGTTGCCAATCCTGCCGAAACCGGACTCGACAAAACCATCGCAAAAAAGAATGCTGTATTGGCTACGATGATGTATTCAACAGAAACCCCTATGGCCCAAAGGAAAATACCGCTTGTCTCTTTGGAGTAGAAAGCGAGCCCCCCCACCAACAAGAAGAGGAAAAACCCTGCCACAAGAGCCATTAAGGAAAAGGCCAGAGAAAAAGAAAGAACAAAGGAAGAGCGTGAAATAGGCCGCGTCAACAAAAACTCAACATCCCGCGCATCAAAAGATCGCCGGATAAAAAAGACAACAAAAAGCAAAAGACCAAATAAGGTCAGGAGGCGAAGGCTTCCCGCCATAAAAACAATTGCAAACTGCGTCTTTTCGATAATCGCGGAGTTGGCTGTAAAAAGAGAAAGGCATACCGCCAAAAGAGAAATGGCAACCACGCCCCAGACCACCTTGTCACGCAGAGCAGCGGTGAGGACATATCGAACCAAGCTGAGCGATAACACACGCGAGGACACGGCAGATTACTACAGTTTGCCCGGGCGGCGATCCTGACCAAACACACGATAAATGTCTTTATCTGTTTGATGGACACTTTCACCCGCATCGTTCAAAATAGTTGCTTTCAAGAAAATAACCAACTCGGTCTTAGAAACCTTATCGCCTTGATTGCGGAATAAATTGCCAATAACAGGAGCTTCACCAAGAACCGGAAGAGCATCACTCGAGGAACTAGAAGAGTCTTGTAGCAAACCACCCATCACAATCATTTGCCCAGACCCCATTTTCACCACGGAGTCAACTTCTTGAACATTCACCACAGGTATTTGGGAAGAAATAGCATCCCCAGCTGCACCAAGAGTCGCTGCAATATAGGCAACAGCCGGATCATCAACGTATTCCGTAATTTTTGTGACTGTTGGTCGAACTTGCAGAGATATACTGTTTTTAGCCAAGTCAATCGAGGGCATAACGTTAATCAAAACCCCCTCGGGTACAGTATGAACTGTACTATCGACAGTAACATCTGTAGACGGAGGGCTCCCCGTTGTTGTCGACGTAACTTCGACTTCAAAGTAAACTTTATTTTGAGCAACATTCAAGGCCGCAGATTGATTATTCAGAACAGTCAAGCGCGGACTCGCCAAAGCCTGAACCGTTCCAAACCGTGAGAGAGCTGTCACAAAAGAAGACAAATCGGTCCCAACAAATCCAACAGACATAAGGGATGATGTTGTTGGTGTCATAGCAGGTTTAGGAACGCTCAAAGAAAACTGAAAATCTCCCAAATGGTCAAGGAAGTTCCAGTCAATCCCCGCTGCATATTCATCAGTCAAACGAACCTCAAGAACCTTAGCCTCAATCAAAACTTGAGAGCTTGTGGAACGACGCAACTCATCAAAATATTCGGCAACTTTTTTATGAAGCCTTTCGTTCGCGTACACCGAGACAATGCCGGCCTGTTTGTTGATAGAGTAAGTCGGCGTGAACTCAACGGCGTTACGATTTGCAGATTGCCCACCAGAAGAGGGCGCAGTAGGAAGAGATTCAACCTTAAGAACCGTCTGCGTTGGAGCTGGAGCCGCCTTTTCACCCACAGCCTGAGCGTCAGGAACGGGCGGTGAAGAAGGGGATGTGGCAGCAGAGGGGTCCGCGGCGGCCGTTGCTGCCGCAGCCGCAGGATCACTCGCCGTCGCAGCGGGAGCTCCCGAAGGTGGGACCGAAGGCGATGGCGTAGTAGGAACCGACATAGGAGAAGAAACATTTGCCCCAGCTTGAGGAGGTACTGTTGCCGTTGCAGACCCTTCTTTAAGGGCCGACTCGTCAATAGGAGGCACAGGAGGCGAAACAGGATTGCTGGCCGTTAAGGAAATAGTTGGATCTTCTTCCGTTTTCAGGTAGCTGCCAGAGGCATTCGATGCCAAAATCTGTTTCAGGTTGGTATCAAGCTCAGCCCAAAAATCAGCATCCGAGGAACTTTCAACCTTAAAGCTGGATCCCCCAGAAGGGCCACCACCCTCCCCACCAGTTGTCAAGGACACATTATTGTCCAAGGAACTTTTACTTTTTCGAATCATCCCCAAATAGTCAATTTTGTAGTTCTGGGAATAAGGGGTATCCAACTCAATACGAAGCGTGTCCCCATCAAGTTTATACCGCAAACCTGCAATTTCGCAGATCCTATCAATCACAACATCAAAAGGCCGATTTCGTGCCGTGAAGATAATCGACCCAGCAATCCGCGGATCGAGTTCGACATCGTAATTGGCCTGCTTTGAAAGCTCAAAAAGGGCTTCCCGCAAAGGAATGCTCTGGTTAATCGAAATCGAGACAAGCGGCATCGCCTTCATCGTTTCAGAAACATCTGAGACGTAAGGCTGCAGCTCAAGACCACCATCTTCACCGACAGAGCCATTCCCTTCCGTCATAGAAACTTCACGCGGAGCAAGCGCATCCCGATAATCCTGCACTTCATTATTGGTTGCACGGTCCATCTTCAACTGATTTTGGGCCAAGTCGCAAGCACTAACCGGCATGAGAGCAGATAAAGCAACAAGGCTGGTCAGCGTCGCTTTAAGGGCAGATGGTTTGAATGTCATGGCTTAATCTCGCAAGAACTAAAAACGAATCAAAAGGACAAATGAGGAATCTCAACAGGGAGAGGATACCCCATTTTTATCCACAAGACTAGCCCCCACAACTAAACCTAATCCGAAATTTTCAAAATAGAGGTGTCCATGCTGGAAAAAGCATCCCCGCGCCCACCGAGTCTCGCTTTTTGTAGCTTCAACTTCATGTCACCAGGCATATCACTTTGCGAGAGAGCTGTTTCATCAGAGATGAGGCCGTCCTGATATAGCTGAAGTAATGATTGATCAAAAGTCACCATCCCATTGGAAATATTGGCGTCCATGACTTCTCGAATTTTAGAAATTTTTCCATCAAGAATCAAATCTCGCACCAAACCTTCGTTGAGCATCAACTCAAGAGCCACTGTCATAGACCCATTGATGGTTGGAACAAGACGCTGAGAAAGAATCGCTCTCAGATTCGTTGCAAGGTTTAAGCGGATTTGGGAAGCTGACTCCTCGGGAAACAAGTTCACAATCCGCTCAATGGCCTGATATGAGTTATTTGTGTGAATCGTTGCAAGACATAAATGGCCAGTTTCCGCAGCCGTCAAGGCCTGCTCCATCACTTCACGATCCCGAATCTCCCCAACCAAGATCACATCTGGTCGCTGACGCAGAGCATTCTTGAGTGCCACAGCGTAATTTTCAGTATCCACCCCAACTTCACGCTGAGAAACCACACACCCTTTGTGATCGTGGAAATATTCGATTGGGTCTTCAATAGTTATAATGTGCCCTTGAGCGTGCTGATTGCGGTAATCAACCATAGATGCCAAAGTCGTTGATTTCCCAGACCCCGTCATCCCTGTGACCAGAACCAACCCCCGCTTCTGCATAGCCAATTGGCGCAGCTGAGGTGGCAAACGCAGCTCCTCAAATGTTGGAATTTTTGAAATAATCCGGCGAATGACAAGAGCCGGATTTTGACGTTGCTGCATAACGTTGATACGGAACCGACCATGCTCCCCCATGTCAATCGCTGTATTGAGTTCTAGCCTGTTCTCAAATTCGCGTCGCTGCCTCGTGGACAGAACGCTCACCAGAACATCCCCCATCATTCCTGAATCAAGGGCGTGCGATGAAATAAACTCTATCCGGTCATCAATCCGCAAAGCCGCAGGAAAGCCAACGGTCAGATAAAGATCCGTTGCCCCCCGTCCAGACATAGACTTCAAATAGTCAAAAATTATAGGAGTTGTCAAAACGAATAGCCCTCCTCCGTAGCCGCACCATCCGCCGTTATTGACTCGTGGCCAGATTTTTTATCACCGCGTCCAGCCCCTAACCTGCCCCCACCAAGAGCGGCCGAAGCCATTCCCGTATCACGGTCTCCGCCCTCTTCATCGGTAGTTTTCATCAAGGCTGCCCGCGCCTCTCCTTCATCCACCAAGCCCTGCTCCAGCAACCCCTTAATAGCATCTTCCATTGTAATCATGCCATAGCGGGAGCCCGTTTGAATCATAGAGTACATCTGAGGAATTTGGTTTTCACGAATCAAGTTCCGAACGGCACTGGTTCCCACCAGTACCTCGAAAGCAGCAATCCTCCCCTTCCCTCCAGCTTTTTTTAACAAGGTCTGGGCGACAACCCCCTGCAGTGAACTAGAAAGCATAGCCCGAATCATCTCTTTATCGCCCGTTGGAAAAACATCAATAATACGGTCGATTGTTTTTGAAGCAGAGTTAGAGTGCAAGGTCCCGAACACCAAGTGCCCCGTTTCTGCTGCTGTTAGCGCCAGAGAAATTGTTTCATGGTCCCGCATTTCCCCAACCAGAATAACATCGGGATCCTCCCGCAAGGCACTTTTCAGGGCCCGCGCAAAAGAATGTGTATCGTTCCCAAGTTCTCGGTGATTAATCAGAGCTTTCTTCGAAGTGTGAAAAAATTCAACGGGATCTTCGATTGTCAAAATGTGCTTTGGCATCGTTTCGTTAATATGATTAATCATCGAAGCCAACGTGGTGGATTTCCCAGACCCTGTAGGCCCAGTCACCAAAACAATCCCTTTTTCTAACTCAGAAAGACGGCGAAGGACTGGTGGCAGCTCAAGCTCTTCCATTGTCGGAATGACAGAAGGGATTGTCCGAAACACAGCCGCAGAACCCGACCTGTTGGTAAAGGCGTTCACCCGAAACCGCGCTGTCTCGCCAAAGGAGATCGCAAAATCGAGCTCAAAACTTTTTTCATACTCCGCCCGCTGATCGTCGGTCATCACCGAATACAGCATAGCCCGAATACTCTCATTCGTAAGGACATCAGCCTTCAACCGCTTTAACGTTCCATACACACGCACAATGGGAGGATTTCCTGCGCTAAGATGCAAATCAGAGGCGTTGTTTTGCATAACAAATGCGAGTAGCTGGGTGATATCCATTAAGAGCCTCCTAAGGCGGTCAGGTCAAGATTAGAGTATTACCTTGTAATTGCAAACGGATGGTAAACATTTCGGTCAGATCGCACAAATTTTAGACTCGGCAAACTTCAAAGCGCATTATGCCCTAGAGACAAAACAAGACAAAGCAGAAAAGAAAGCATCACCGCCCTTATTGCCCAAGGCCCTCCAAGGCTCAAGCGGAACACCCCCGCAATAAGAAAAAACAAGAGAAAAAAAGGGATTATAAAAACAAGCGGCAACCATGCGGCAATTAGCAAGGATAGCAGGCCCCACGGCAAGAACGCCCCCCTATCCACCCCGTCCCTCAAGAAAAGAAAAACGAACAAACCTAACATTGCCGCAGGATAAACCAAAACCCAAGGAAAAGAGGCAAGCCCCCCCATATTCAGCAGAACAGAGAGAGCAACAAGGACAAGAACCGTTTTCCGAGGAAAAGATTCGCTGGTTAACACAACAACGAGAACAGCTAAAAAGAACGGCAGTAACCCAAGAGCCAGCAACAAAAGCAGAGAGGCCCCGTAAGTAAAAAAGAATAGAACAGCTAGAGCTCCGCCCAGAAGCTCCAAGGCTGGATAAAGCGGACTAATCTTCGCCTGACAATACCTACATTTTCCCCTTAGCGCGACCCATGACATCACAGGAACAAGGTCAAACAAAGTCAATTGCGTAGAACAATTCGGACATCTGGACCGTGCAGCCTCTCCGCTGCCTTTCCTGATCCAAGACTCTCCACGGGGCAAACGATAGGCAATCGCGGAAGAAAAACTTCCTAAACTCAAGCCCAAAAAAGCAATCGCTGCAATAATAATTGCCGCACTCACTGTATCAAACGGTACAAAAAGATTGGAGCTTTGAATGTCTAATTCCCACGAAGCCGCGCCAAACGGTCATAAATTTTGTCCCGCGAAATGCCCCGACCTGTCCCGTGAACGGCATCCACTTCCAAGGCCTTCTCATACAAGGAAATAGCTTTTTTAAGCTCACCAGCTCTCTCCGCAACAACTGCCATATTGTAGTAGTGCTGAGGGTCATTGGGCTTAAGACCAGAGGCCATCGAAAGATATTTATAAGCATCCTGCAAATTGCCCGAATCTGCGTAAGCAACACCAATTTGCGCAGCAATTCCCGCGTTATCAGGGTATTTCTGCCGCAAATCGAGCAGCTTACTAAGAGCCACCGCCGGATATTTCTTACGAATAAGACCGGCCAGATTTACAACCGCATCAGGGTTATCCTGATCTAAGCGAAGAAGCTCTTCGTAAGCCGAAATAGCCGATTCTTCATTTCCTAACTTTTGAAAGGTAACCGCTCTCCCCATCAAGATACGAGAATCACGGGGATTTTGACGATAAAGATCATCATACATCTCCAGAGCCGCATCCAACCTACCCAACTTGAGGGCCCTGCCCGCCGCAACCACCTGACTATCAAGCGAGTGCATCTGGATAGAATCTGTAACGTCCGCACCAGTCACAATAATAATACTCTCACCATCTCCCCGTTTGGGATCCATACGAGGCGGAGGAATATCTTTCAGCGTCTTTCCGCTAGGAGAATCGTAGTAAACCGTCTCCGATTTCTTCGCAGGCGCAGTCACACCAGAAGATTCAGACTCCCCAGATGCCGATGTTGTGATTCCAGAAGAATCTGGTTCAGAGATAATGAGGGTATCCTCTTCTTTTTTAGCTTCCTCTCCCTCTGTAGGCGAAATCGGCTCAACCTTCGCTGAGGCAGACGCTTTAGAATCTGATGGTTTTACTTCACCCTCCGCCGACGGAGAAGGCTCAGCTTTCTCTTCAGAAGAGGAAGGCGACTCTGGACGTTTTTCTGGCGCAACAACACTCAACGCAGCAGCATCAATTGCCCCTTCTGTTTTTGGCGGGGAAACCAGTCCAGCATCCGGCGCAGGAGAGGGAGGGACACTTGGAGTGGCTTCAGAAGCGATAGGTGGCTCAGACGCCACCGACTGATCCGGCACATTTGCAACAACGTCTGGCTGAGGGATTTCATCGGTGGTAGGTTTCGAGGAATCGGCAACAACAGAAGTTTCCGCGTTCTCCTGAGGAGCTGGCGCAGACTCTTGGGGAACCGGCGCAACAACACCCGCCAACTCTTCAGGTGGAGAAGCTGAATCATCAACCGCAGGGGTTTCGGTCATATCTAAGTTTTGCTTGATCTGGTCGAACGCCTCCTGATTCGAGGTAAAGGCAAAATATGCGCCCACCCCAACCACAGCTAGCAAAACAACCGTCCCTAAAAGCGCGGCAGATGCACCCTTCGAAGATGGCTCCCGATGTGGAGAATTGGCAAAAATGCCAGCATCATCATCTCCGTCATTTATATCCGGCAGAACATCCTCAACATCACGAGAAGAAAACGACTTCTCCGTGAACACGTCCTTGTAATCATCATCAAGTGATTTATCGTCTTGGTCAGCCATGTTTTTCACCAAAGAGGGAGAGGAAAAGAAAAATGTCAGGCTATTCTATACAGATTTCCGCTTTTTGCATAGGAGTTACGCGGCTCTTTTGATAACTTTCAGAAAAGCTCGTTCTAAAGAATGCTCTTGCGCCTGTTCGCGCAAATCAATTGGTCTTCCGGTAAAATAGATAAGCCCATCGTGAACAACGCTGACTTTGTCGCAAATTTCATCCAAGTCGGCCAAAATATGGCTACTGAGCAAGACAGTTCGCCCCTGCCCCTTAACTTTTGCCAGCATCTCTTTGACCAAGGAGCGGGCTAAAGGATCAAGACCGCTCATAGGCTCATCCAAAATCAGAAGGTCACATCCGGTCAAAACCGTTGCGATCAAGCCAAGTTTTTGTCGCATTCCCTTCGAATAACTTTGGACTTTATGTTTGAGAGCCGCAGGGTCCAGAGCCAGATCCTCACAAGAGCTGACAATTTCTTCATCCGCCACGCGCCGTCCATAAAGCGAAGCGGCAAAATGGACAAATTCTCCCCCCTTCAAAAACCACGGGGGATCAAACCTCTCCGGCAAAAAGGCAATGTGACGACGGCATTCTGCTTGTAAATTGCTCCGACCAAAAACATATATGTTGCCTTTGATCGCATCTTTGAGACCCAAAACAGTTTTTATTAAAGTGGTTTTGCCAACCCCATTCAAACCAATCAACCCATAAGTCTGGCCAAGGCCAACTTCTAAGTTAACATCATGAAGGACAACGCGCTGTCCATATCCAGCATACAAGCCAGAAACAGACAGGGCAGAAGAAGTCTCTGTTGATGGTGATAAGGATTCTGAAACGGCCATCTTATCAACCAGGAAGGAACATTCGGCCATCAATATTAAACCTTTGATTGGGCCGCAACCGAATGGGATAAACCTGATTGGTTCCCGCATCGAACCAACGAAGCTCAATATATTCCTTATATACCCGCAAATCTACCGCTTCAGCTGGCATCGCGTCAGGAGTTATCCGTTTGTTATTTAGCCAAATTGTCCAATCGTCTGGGGAATAAAAGACAATTCCACCCAGCGAAATCTCCCGCAAAGCCGTTGGGGGACGGTAGTTAGGATCGTTCGGGTCCGGATGATCCCTCAATTCCTGTAAAGTCGGCAAACGGGTGTTAAAGCCAATCCGAGCCTCCCTCAACAAAGCATGCTGAGCCGGAGTGAATACCAAAGACGGAATAGCACTCGGATCCGCCGCTATCTTACTATATTTATCCTTAATTTCTTTTTCTATGCTCCGCAGAATCTTAACCTCCGCTGGCAATGTGTTTGGATCCCCCGTCAATGCCGCAGGCGTAAACCCCAAACCTGAAGAAGACGAAGACTCGGCGGCGGCAGCCCTGCCCTCACCACCAACACTCTGTGAGGAAACTACATTTCCTTGCGCGTACGCGCCTAAGATCACGCCAAAAGAAACGGCGAAAACCCCCAAAACAGCAGCATATTTTCCAAAGGATTTCATACCCATCACCATTCCAGCCTATTGTGCCCCAGAGGGCGGCGTTGCAGAAGAAACCACTGGTGCCACTTTGTCTTTAGGGGCCATTGTCCGCCAGTCAAAATCAATATGCGCTTTCACTAGGGGCGTTGGAACCCCCCCACCAATCTGACGAAGCATCGCCACATTAAACAGCTCAGTCCGATCAAGTTTGATGTTCAAAACATCAACACTCCCGGGAAATTTTTCCTGAATAAATTTCACAAAACTATAAACATCAACATCGTCCAAGCTTTCCATTTCAACTTCGACAAGGCTTTTAAGGACAACGTGATTGGCCGAAGCCGCCAAAGGATCTTCAACCATCTGGCCAGGCTTGATATTATACTTTGCTTTAAGCAAACCAGAGAGAGTGCGCAACTGCTCAAAACTCTCTTGAGCTGCGACCCTATTTTGGTCATTGAAGAAACCCCGAGCTTCCAGCTCCTTGAAGTCACGCAGCTGGCTCTGCAAGAGAGTAAACTCTTCCTTCATACCTGCAACTTCCTGACGTTTCTTTTCCACGTCGGCCTTCACCTGCTCTAACTGTTGCTCTGAAGCTTGAGCTTCTGGCTCCAGATAATAGAAGAGCAAGGCTCCTGATCCCGCGTTCAGAAGAATCAAAAACATTAGAAAGAAAATCGATTTACTTCCCAGAATTTTCAGCATTTCGAACCTTCTTGATTTCAATTTCCGACAAATACCTGTCAGCCGCAGCCCGCGCAGCAGCTGTCAGCCCCGTCTCGCTTGTCACTTCCCCTCGGTAAGTCAGATCTGCCAAACTTTTCCTAATAGAAACGTCATACTCGGGCAAGGCACTAGCCAAGCGCTGCCTTAAGTCCTCCAACTCGGCGTTACCATCTTGTGGCTTGACCGTCCCAGAAAAACTAATTTTTAGAAGAAAATTTGACCCTCGAATGGCAAGAGGATCAGTAGGAACAGGCGGGGCACCAGAAGATGATACAGGGCCATCTCCAAGCGGATCATTTGAAAATTCAAACCCATCAACACGAAGAGATTTCAAGGAATGGGAAATTTTTTCCAAAGCAACTAGAGGATTGACCATCTTATGCTCAAGGTCTTCATGAACCGCTAAGGCCCCCTTGATGAGAGGAACATCAATCCCCATTGCTTCCTTGCGCTGAACTTCTGCAGCATAGATCGCTTCGATTTTCGCTTTTTGCTGCATAGCAACTTCCATATTCTGGCTACTAGCAAAAAGGGTCTGTGCTTCAAGAGACATTGAAAACGCAAAATAGCTAAAACCAAGAGCCAAAAGCAGCATGGCAGAAGAAGCAATTTTTCGTGGCTTAGAAACCTTCTGCAACTCTTTCGAGATCAATGGCAGCGTGAGCTGAAATTTTTGAGCAGACCAAGCAATGTGCAAAGCATCAGAAAAATGGTCTCCATCTGCCAGACTCGTCCGTATCCCCAACAAACTCGCGGCCTCAGAGACGGTTAAGGCCGTGTAATCGCAGGGGACAGAAATCATTTCTTCAAGAGAAGAGGCCAAACTATCCCCAGCAATAACGATGACATTCAAACCATCTTGAGGAGAGTAACCGAACCGTGAGAGATAGCTTAACGTTGCCTGAAACTCATGGGACACATCTCCTGCCCAAGTTCCTGTATCAACCTGATCTGGCTCGGAAATCGGCGTGACCCGCGTCAGAGCCAAGTCACCATTCTTAACCACAATTTGACGGAGACCACCCCCGCGATGTTGACCGATCAAAACCGACCAGACAGCCGAATTTGGCATCTCTTTGCGTTTGGCAATCTTACCTGCCAATTCCTTGACTAAAGAAGCCGATTCAATCGGAAGCAAACCATAGCCAGAAGCTGCCAAACCAGATTTCTCGATGGCAAAGACAACTTTGGTGAAAGTGTCGGTTGGCGGGACAGCCGCAAACAAATAGAGCTCGCCATCCTTCGGAGCATCAGAGGCCACTGTTTTGGCTTTGATGAGCATCGCAGCCCGAACAGGGTAGTAAGGGAAAGCAACACTCAAACGACGCTGAACAACATTTGCCTTGTCCAAAAGAGTAATATTGGGAACTTTTTCTTTTCTGTAGTGCTGCTCAACAGCATCGTTAAGGATGACAACATCTGCCCCCCCACTTTCGCGAATCAGAATGTCCGCAACATGGGAATCAAACTCCCCTCCGCGCCAAGGTACGGTCTCCAGCAAACTAACCCTTCGGCCTGACACCTTGTAGATACACAAAAGGTCATCGGTCAGTAAAAGAGCGCAACGACTAGACGATAGAAAGGGAATGACAACACCTGACATGACGCGCTCTTACGTTTCAATATTTTCAAAGCTTGAGTAGATAGGACCAAAGACCGCAACAGCAATCCAGAGGATCATACCACCAAGAAGAGCGGTTAGCATAGGCTCAATCATCGTGATAAGGGCCTGAATCGACTCATCAACGTCTTTTGTATAAAAATCTGAAACTTGCTGAAGGACAGGAGTTAGATTTCCCGATTCTTCACCAATTTTCAACATTCTGACAACCATGCTTGGAAATTCACCGGACGCATTAAAGGCTTGCGAGAGCGGAGCTCCTGCCTCAACCTGAGCCTGAACCGCATCCAATGCCTCAACCAAGGCAAGGTTTCCAACAGTCAGCCGCGCTGAGGTCAAACAGCCAATCACGTCAATGCCACTCGAAAACAAAGCTCCGAAAGTTTGGCAATATCTCGCCACGTTAATTTTCCGAATCAATGGACCCGCGATAGGAAAATCGAGGAACATAGCATCCATACGGTACGCAAATTCGTCAGAATTTTTTCGAATCAGTTTGTAAATAACAAACAAACCGACCGGTGTAGAGAGAACCGCCCACCACCATTCCTGAAAAAATTCAGATGTCGCCATCAAAGCCGTCGTGTAGAAAGGAAGCTCTTGCCCCAAATTCTTGATAAAGCCGACAATCTGGGGAACAACGTGTCCCATCATTACGACAATTGTTAAAAGAACAACTGCCAACAAAATCATAGGATAGCGAGTCGCCTTCCTAATTTTCGACTGCATATCATCAACCCATTTAAGGTATTTGATAAGCTGAGTATAAGATTTCTGCAAATCCCCCGTATCTTCCCCCGCCTTAATCAGGGAGATATAGAGGTTTCCAAATATTTTTGGATAATTGGCGAGGGCTTCTGACAAAGAGCTTCCATCGGATACATTCCGGTGCACATCTGTCATCATGTCTTTAAGAGACTGGTTTTCTGTCGAATCCCGAATATCTGCCAAAGCATCCAACATCGGGACCCCAGCCGCATAAAGCTGCTCAAGGTGCATAAACAACTGAATCATATCACGAACTTTGATTCGCGGACGAAAAAGCCCAATTCCCCCAGCTTTTTTGCTAACCGGAGAACAACTAACCAACTCCATCCCAGCGGTTTGCAGCTGGTTATAGAGGTCAACCTCACCCGCAGCAGAAATAACCCCTCGAATGGGGCGTCCCTTGGCGTTATAGGCTTTGTATTTATAGCGTTCGATGGCTAGCCTCCAGAGATATTCAGAATCAAACCGCAGAGGTTGGCTAGTCCTTGTGAACGTTGACCGCCTTCCTCAACTCGTCAAGGCTAGTTAAGCCTTCTAGGATTTTGAGGATACCATCATCTTTCATACTTTTGAATCCCTTTTGTTTGGCAACGGCCTTCATCTCTGATTTTGTCCCACTGCGGGCGATCACATCATCAAGGTCTTCGTCAAGTAACAAAATTTCAGCAACCGCTACACGGCCTTTGTATCCTTGGCCTGAACAGGCGGAACACCCCCCCTGCCGAGCGGCATAAATCATTGGTGGAGATGCGGGACTTACCCCTAAAATTTCACATTCTTCACGGTCTGGAGTATGCTCTTCCTTACAAAGTGGACAAAGACGACGAACCAGCCGCTGCGCGAAAACCGCAATAATAGCTCCAGCAATCATCCCGGGCTTGAGTCCCAAATCAACCAAACGCGGGATCGCCCCGAAAGAATCGTTGGTGTGCAAAGTGGTATAGACTTGGTGGCCTGTCATAGCCGCTTTTAGGGCCATTTCGCCAGTCGTTCCATCGCGAATTTCCCCAATAAAAATAATATCAGGGTCTTGTCGCAGCATGGCTCTGATCCCCTCCGCAAAGCCGAGAACCCCATCACGGACCGCCGTTTGGCGGATCATTGGCAGAGAATACTCAACAGGATCTTCAAGAGTTTGAATATTCACTTCGACTTTGTTGATCTCGTTAATCATGGAGTACAAAGACGTACTCTTCCCACTCCCCGTTGGTCCCGTTACAATGATAATACCTTCTGGCTGGCTCTGCGCCTTACGGATTCGCTCCAAATTCTCAGGACTAAACCCAAGCTTTTCCAACGGCTTAATGCTAGCACTCTTATCTAAGACACGAAGAACAATATTCTCTCCAAAAACCGTGGGAAGTGTCGAAACACGAAAATCCGCCTCTCGGTCCCCGATGCTGAGGTTAAATCGTCCATCTTGAGCCGAGAGCTTATCAGCAATGTTCATATTAGACAGAATCTTTATCCGCTGAGAAATTCCACTCCATAGTTTTTTATGGAGAATCTGGGCGGTAAACAGAACACCATCCAACCGATAGCGCAACCGGACAAAATTTTCCTCTGGCTCAAAGTGCAAGTCAGAAACACCCGTTTTCACAGCTTCCGACATCAAGGCATTCACCAAGCGAACAATCGGGTGCGCATAGGCTTGATCCTCTGCAATCTTGGTAACATCTCCGGCGGCCTTTTCATCCTCCAGTTCCTTCAGAATATCTTCAATGACGCTAGAGTAACCATAGGCCGCATCAATAGCGTCTCCCAACACACTCGGTGTTGTCACCAGACAGCGTATCACGGTTCCTTTGGGCAACACCCGGCGCAAGCTGTCCATCGCCACGATGTCGTAAGGATCAACAACGGCAACGGCTGCGGTCCCATCATGGTAGGACACAGGCAACGCTCTCATCTTTTTGGCACTCTCTTTCGAGAGCAACGCCAATGCATCCCCGTCAAAAACGGTATTTTTAGGGTCAAAAACCTCATAACCAGAGGCTTCTGCGATGAATTGGGTCAGAGTTGCCTCGTCAATAAACCCGAGATCAACCAGAACCTTTCCCAGCATTTTTCCAGTGATTTTCTTTTCCTGCAGAGCAACTTTTAGCTGCTCCGCCGTCAGAATCCCCTGCTCAACCATCCGCTCGCCCATGCGGCCTCTCGGATCAAGTCCGCCACCAGTGCCAGACCCATCCTCGCCGTGGAGAGTATCAACACCAGCACCGCCACGACGAGCCACATCTCCTGCTGACCGCCTATTGGGCTTTATTTGGTCCGGACGAGCAGGAAGGTTAGCGGTGCTCGCTACTGCCCGCCCGTGGCCATCTTCCTGATCTGTCAGATCAATTACTTCCATGAAACTTTTCTCTCTCTCCTACCAGAGTCAACCATCCTAGTTGTAATGTAAAAAGCTAAGATCATTCCACACCGAAATTAAAACAGACAAACCACACAAGGCCCCTTGAATCGAAACCTCTGAAGACACAAACCAAGACTACCCACGAAAGATTAAGAAACAATTAGAAGAACGAAGGCAAATTGCCTTCTGGAGGCCAGAATTCCGGCCATATTGAAAAAATTCTTCGTTTATGTACTATTGAGGAGTTACAAGCTAACCTGCGGGGGAATGATATGGTAACTGAAGTTAGGCGGCTTCTTTTTTCTCATAGCGAGACCACAAAAGCCATCAAAGACTACGGAGAAAAATTTCATATGGTTTTTCCAGAGGGGAAGGTTATTCGCGTTCGCTTTGCCGGAACCTATGGGCATGAATTTCACACCATGAAACAGTTCAAAACTCCTCTGCATGGAACCTATAACATTGAGGAAAACGTAAAAGCTGTCACCATTACTTTTTTTAATGAAAGTACCTTTGAGCAGAAGTTCTTTAACTTGACCGCTGATTTTGTAAGTGGCGCATTGATTGAGTACTGCATCCACAACCAAATCATGATGCCCAAACAGGCAAAAAAGAGTCTAGATGTCACGGATTTTAATGTCTGCCTTGATATTAACTATGAGAACAAGACGGAAGCCGATCAAGGAAACGCAGGCCTCTCTCTTGATGAGTAGATCACAACCTATGACCCCATCATAAAGGCGTATCTTCTCTCAACCCGAATAGTTCTCTTAAGCTTTCTGTAATCGAGATAAGGGGTCCGCCCTCTTTGACTTTCCTGTTTTTAAGCTCATCATCAGGAACAAAAGCAATTATCTTTTCTTCGTTAGTAGGAATCCCTCTCCTAATGGCCTCTTGTTCCTGTCCGAAATCCCACGTCTGTGCATCAAAAACACCTGACGTTAAATCTCCAAAAGACAATCTTTGTTCCAGTGTGCTCGGAATACTGTTGGCGGCAGTGACCTCTAAATCCCCGTCAATATAGGTTGCAACAAGGTAATTCACTGCGCTTCCTCCAGACGCGGTGATCCCGTAGTGCCCTGGCATAGAATCAAATACTGCTGGTGTTGAAAGATCAACTCCCGTCAGAACAGATTCCAGATCTCCATTCTTAAGCCCACTCAGCGTATAGGAAAAGGTCGGGTTTGCTGTCCGCGATTTTCGAGTAGCATCCGCCACGCGCAAAGTTAAAGCCGCTGGATCAATGGTCAGTGTGCCATCAACAACCGTAAGCAGGTATCCCATATCCGAAGCAAAGCTTCCTGTAATGGCATAGGTTCCAACATTCGAAAGCCCTGTGGCCACAGTTGATGCTGTAGCAGAAGACAGAGCTGTCCCTGCCGTATCTCCGTCAATCAATCCCAACGTCGTGTAGGTCAAAGCAGGGTTAACGGAACCATAATCTCTTGATTTATTATCTAGGGTTACTGTCAAGGTCGGTGCAACTGAATAGAGATAGACGTTACCTGTTTCAGTCACCACGGCCGGATCGTATCCCGCATAAGTTTTGTTGTATCTTTTTGTTGGCCGTGTCAGTCCAGCATAGGTATCAAGAGCCGGATTGGTTAGATACGCCAAATACCGTCCCGTCCCGGGATTGATCCCTCCGCCCGCATTAACCAAATTCCCACCGTTACTGACCAAAACTAAATTGGTTCCGGCCCCTGTCTGTGTCGATGTTAGCGTTCCAGTCAAACTGATATTTCCCGCTGTTAAAAAGTAAGCCGGATCAGCAAAACTGGAAGCCGCAATATTCATGGTTGCCGCATTATCTGTCCGCCCGATGAACACCTTTGACCATCCGTTCGTGATGAAGGCAATCTCAGCTCCTGTTAAATTGAGCGTCCCTACTGATCCAGTTCCAACTCCCACTGTTGTGCTGGTGTTGGACGGCTTGATAGTTAAATCTCCTGTTCCCGTCAAAGCAGCAGCTAGGTTCAAATTTGTTGTTTCGAACGTCAGGTTGTTGGCCCCCATTGTCTGGGCTCCGTTTACCGTGATTTGTCCGGTCAAACTCCGGTATGTCACCGGATCGGTCCATGTTTTAACCCGCACATCCACCGCTCCGGTCCCATCCAGTCGGCCAAACGTGATTTGCGAAAACCCGTCTTGAATAAAGGCCAATTCTGCAGCTGTCAGATTCAAAGTTCCTACAGCGGATGCCCCGATTCCAACCGTCCCCGATACCGCGGCGGGCATGATTTCAAGTCGAGCTGTCGGTCCTGATGGGGTCAGGTTGGCCAAAACATTGAGATTATTCGTTGTAAAGTTTACGAGTTTATTCGTAACAGTTTGCGCCCCATTGACGGTGATCGCCCCCGAAAGCGTTGTGAAATAAGTATCCCACAAGTTCCATGTGTAGGCTCGCAGATTCATTGCGCCGGTCCCATCCACGCGTCCAAAGGTCGCCTTATTCCAGCCTGACTGAATAAATGCCAATTCCGCATTCGTGAGATTCAAGGTTCCGACAGAGGCATTTCCGATACCAATGGTGGTAGAGACGGTACTAGGCTTGATAGTTAGGTCTCCCGTCCCTGTAAGATTGGCACCGACCGCCAAGGTGTTGGCATTGATCGTCAGGTTGTTCACCCCCATATTCTGGGCTCCATTGATCGTTACTCCAGTTCCGGCATTGCTAGCTAGCTCAACAGAATCCGACCATGTTTTGGCCCGCACATCCACCGCTCCGGCGAACAGGGAAGACGCACTATTCCGCCCAAAAACAATCTGACTCCAGCCATCTTGAATCCGCGTCAATTCGGTGTCATCAAGCTTAAGAGTTCCCACCGATGCCGTTCCCAATCCCATCGTTCCCGAAGCCGAATAGGGAACCAAGAACAGAGAACCTGTCCCGCTGACCGCCGCATTCAGATTCAAATTAGATGAAGAAAGTGTCAGGTTTTTTCCAGCTGCTACGGTCTGCGCCCCAGCAATAGTCATTGCCCCCGTGTTCCATGTTAGGGTTGTATTGTTCGTCCAGTTTGCCGCCCGTACATCCATCGCAACGGTGCTATTTCCGCCGAGGGTTACGTTTGACCATGTATTTCCGATATAGCCAAGCTCCGTCGTATCCAAGTTCAGTGTGCCTGCGGCTCCTGTTCCCAAACCCATCGTTATTGCTGTCGTTGCGGGCGAGATAGTCAGATTTCCAGTTCCCGTCAAAGCCCCCCCAACAGTTAAGGCCGAGGCTGTAATGGAAAGGTTTTTCCCTGCCGCCATATTCTGGGCTCCGTTAATACTCATCGTCCCACGATTGAGCAGTTGAGTATGTCCAAGCCAGTTATACGCCCGCACATCCATCGCCACCGTGCTATCCGAACGACCGAGAACGAGACTGTTCCACGCACCGGATATTTGGGCCAGTTCGGCGTTGGTTAGATTAAGAGTTCCAACCGCCGCGTTGCCAAGACCAACCGTTGTTGTCGTGTTTGTGGGTGTAATAGTCAGTGTTCCAGTTGACCCTGTGAGCCCTGCATTAACAGCCAAATTGTTGGTAGTTAGAGTTAGATTTTTTCCTGCTGCCGCTGTTTGCGCTCCGTTAATACTCATGAGTCCTGAAAGCGTGTAATAAGCGAATGAATTTGTTGGGGAATACGTCCCAATATTCATGGCTCCGGTCATGGAAGTACTGCCAAATTGAAGAAGATTCCAACTCCCTGCAATGTTGGCCAGTTCGGCGTTCGTAAGGTTCAACGTTCCCACCTGCCCCGAGCCAATTCCCATCGTAGTTGCAGCAGCATTTGGGGTAATTAAAAGTGTACTTGAGGCCGTTCCGGTAATGGTTGAGGCAATATCCAAATTGCCTGATTGGAAGGTCAGGTTTTTTGCCGCAGAGGCAACCTGCGCTCCATTTATACCCATGAGACCAGAACCGTTGCGGAAGTAAGTTGTTCCCAGCCATGTCCGCGCCCGAATATCCATCGCCGCCGTGTTGGTTGTTTTACCAAAATACAAAGTTCGCCATGTAGCTGGAATGAAAGCCAGCTCAGCATTATCAAGATGTAACGTCCCCGCCGCACCAGTCCCTAAACCTATACTGGTGGATGTGTTGTTCGGTTGAATGGTGATGTCCGCAGAAGCCGAGCCTGTCAAATTCGCTCCCAAATCAAGGGAGGTCGTATTGATGGCCAACCCCTTCCCAGCCGCCAGAGTTTGTGCAGCGGTAATCGATGTGTTTCCTGCCGTTGTTAAAGTCAGCGGGGAAGCCCACGAAGCAATCCCGCCGATGTTGATTCCCCCTGTATTTCCGGCGTTGCCAATAGAAATCCCTGCCCAAACTCCGGTAATTCTTGCCAGATCCGCCGCTGACAAGTTGAGAGTTCCGGCCCCACCTGCCACACCAATCACAGAAGGATTGTTCAGCGTCTGGAATGTCAAAGTTCCATTCCCAGAGGAGTTAGGAATAAGGTTAGCATTCAACTGAACATCGTTTCCTGCCGTGAACGTTATGCTCCGCCCTGTAATAGACTGGTTAACAATGATGTCATTGTGTGCAGAAAGAGTGAGGGTTCGGGTTGATGCCCAAGTGATAGGAGTGGAGACCGTAATATCTCCACTCTGAGAACCCGTTGCCCTCGTTTGAACCGTCACGTTACCACCAGCCAGGGCCGTTTGAAGAGTGGTCACATTCAAATTCGAAACAACATCATCCGCTGTTGGTGTGTAAGGACTTACCCCTGTTACGCTGGCATTTGCCGCTGCCGAAATCTCGATATTGGTTGGATCAAGAAGAAGCAGGCCATCCTCTCCTTCCAAAGCTAGGGTGCTGACCAGTCCATCAAAATCAAGCAAGTTCTTGCTCGACACTTCAACCAGCCCCCCATCGCCACCTGAAGTGCCGCCTTCGGACTCAATCACCCCTCGAAAAGAGGTCATTTCATCTGACCAGAGAATGACCTGTCCGCCATCTCCATTCTCGGTTGCGCTGGCACGAAGCAGAGCCCCACCATCAGCCAAGACAACCCGCGCATGAGGAAGTTCTCCCCCTCCTTGATAATCCCCCCCGATATGGACAGACCCGCCGCCCAATCGGCCAGACACATCAATCAAAGATCCGTCTGCCAGATGAATGGTCTCCGCCAGAAAATCAATATCACCGCCGGACTCTCCGGTCGCTACCGCCTGCCCTGTATGATCTATTACGGCGACAGAGGATTTCCCTGAAGAATTTTTACCCCGCACGCTCAAAAAGATGCGGCCATTTTTTGCAGAAACTGTGTTGGCTTGCAAACGTCCGGTGTTTACAATCGCGCTCTCTAGCGTTGACTTGGCCCGCTCCGCCGTTAGAACAATTTTCCCGCCATCCGCCGTGATTTGTCCGGAGTTTTTAACGAGCCCCCCGCTCTGCCCGCTTACATCAAGATGGATCAAATCATCACCGGCTAAATCCAACATAACGTGATCTGTTCCCGCCAAGGTCACACGTCCCAGCCGTGCCTCAATCACACCACTATTCTCTGCATGAGGAGCCACAAGCCCTACCAATCCAGCCTCACGGGCCGTAATCCGCCCACGGTTAATAACCGCTGCATCAAGGTTATCAGAGCCCGTTATTCTCAGCTCAGTATCCCCCGCCATGAATCTGTCATCGTCTAGGTTGCCTGTTGTTGCAATCAAACCAGACACATCGACCGTGGAATTTTCCCCAAAAATAATGCCGTTCGGATTCATCAAAATAATCTGGCCGTTTGCTTCGATGCGACCATCAATTTGCGAAGGGTTCATATCCTGAATGCGGTTCAGAGTAATAGAAGAAGCTCCCGGCTGCTGGTAGAGAACTGTCTCTTGTGATCCAACATTGTACTGATCCCAGCGGATAACCGCCCGATCAGATGATTGTGTGATCGTTGTGGTGGTTCCTTGGTTTGAAATCTGGGCAGAGCCGGAGGTTGTCACCCCGTTTTGCGGAGCCGCACATACAGGTGTAACCGCAAGGCCGCACGCACAACCAACAACAGCCGTTGTACAGGCCAAAAACTTCTTGAAATGACGCCTTGCCATAGATTCAGTATCTCAGAAAAAGATAAGGATTTTATTAACCCTCATTTACAGAAAATTAAGAATTGGTAGCCAAGGAATACTACCGATTCTCATGAGAATACCAGCATAAACAAGGTCAGTACAGCCAAGGTGTCTGTTCAAACAGTTAAAAAGGAGTGGCTCCTCTATTTTGCAACTCATCCACGAAACGGCCACGCAACCCCGCTTTGGGCGGCGAGGGAGGAAAGTTTCTTATAAAATCAACCATCACATGAGCCGCTCTATTAAAATGTCCCGTAGGCGAAAACGGATCATCCCCTGTACGCAGCGTGATTATTTCATTCGGGTTGTGGCTAATTCCATCATTTCCATGAGGAATGAATATCATGCCTGTTGGCACCCCCGCCTTGGCAAAAGTCACAGCATCATGCGTTGCCCCAGAGGGGAGGTCATGAATGTTCTTGGAAAACTTTTGAGCACTCCGGTGAATTCTTTCTCGTATTTCCTGATCGAGTATGGCCGGAGCACTGACCACAATATTTTCAATATTATTGCCCAGACTTAATTGCCTTGCTTGGGCAACTCTTCTTGCGAAAGAGGCAAAAGCATCCTTAGCCATGTTCAATACGCCAAGATCCAAACTTCTCACTTCGGGCCGAACATCATATCGCGCGGCAACTGTTGTCGGAGATCCATTGACAACGCCCCCTTCAGGAAACGACCAAACAATATCTGGCCCCCCCTTTGCCATCTCTTTGAATTCTCTTTCCAGAGCTAGCATATATTCAGCCCCACCAAGAGCCGCATCCCGCCTATCTTCCTGGAGAGTAGATCCTGTATGGGCCGCTTCGCCTAGAAAAGTAATCATGTCAGGACAGCGTGTATTTCCCCGTATCCCTGTTACAATTCCAATATCAGCATTCAACCTAGCTAGAGAGCCCGCTTGCTGAATGTGCGTCTCCAAAAACGCCGCAACGTGATCTAAAGAAATCAGAGGCTCTCTCGATGCCACTTTCTCTGCAAGTTGATCTGGATTGAGACCTAGGCCCCGCATATGCTCACGCAAAGATTTGCTCGTATCATTCCGCCTCCGCTCTAACATGTCAGCAGGAGCATCTCCACAGGCGAAACGAGAGCCAAGTAACGCCACGTTAAACCATGCACTTTCTTCGCAGCGCAATGCAACAAGTACCACATCCTGCTCAGGTTGCATTCCATCGTCATGCAATTGTTTAATCGCAGCCAATCCTGCTACAACCCCTGCCGTTCCGTCCCATCTCCCACCTTGTGGAACTGCATCCATATGAGACCCCGTCATCAAGACAGGTAATGACCGATTCTTCCCCGGATAAATGAAATAGGCATTCCCCGCCAAATCTTGAAAAGATTCCATCCCAATAGACGAAGCCTCTTCCCTGATTTTTGCGAAGGCCTCATTCTCTTGCAAACTGTAAGCTGGCCGCAAGATTCCTTCTGGATCGGCCCGCCAATGCCTCTCAAGGCTCTGGTAAATATCTCGGGCCAAATCCATCATTGGTGCAGTCAAAGAATCCATCATTTTTGTGTCCATGTATCTATGTTAAGCTTTATTCATAACTATAGATTTTCCTAAACCCTGTCAAGTTTCCCTAAAGCAAGAAAACGCCAAAGTTTTAGAGAAGACTCAGGAACCGGCCTGAGGCAACTAAACACTCCGTTTTTTAAGGTGAAGATGGCGCGCCCGTAGAGATTCGAACTCCAAACCTCCTGATCCGTAGTCAGGTGCTCTATCCAATTGAGCTACGGGCGCATTGCTGTAATCAGAAATAAGCTTAACCAAGCTCGTCCAAGAAAGCTGGCAGAAGCTACGCGATTGGAATACTGATTGCAAGTAGAAA
>JAGOQV010000006.1:10341-36057 GCA_018063145.1 Alphaproteobacteria bacterium | reverse complement strand
GAAGAAAAATATTTCTGTTGAAAGTCTTCATCAGCACTGCCACAGAAGAAATCAAACAAAACAAGCCACATCGACAATCTCTCGCCAACAAGATCGGCGCGCCATATGTCAGGCTCCCAGCGATCATGAGAGTCTATCCAGCTATCGACAAGATAACGAGCTAGCTTGCGTGGAGCATCACCTCCCAAGGCACGCAAATCTCGCAGCCACGAAAATCCATGCGCGTAATCGTGCCAGTGGGCAACACCTCGCACATCTTCCCACAAATGTTGGTCGTAAGATAAGGTGGCCCCCGCATAAGAGAGAACCCCACGACACATAGAGCGGCCAATTTCCGCCTGACCTGGCCAAGGATCAACTAGCTTGACCACCAAGTAATTGGGCAAAGACCCAGAGGATAACAACCAGTTATAAAAGGGAGAACCACAAGCCGCGCTCGCAGCTTGGCGACGGACCCCTTCGAAAAACAGAAACGGCTTTAAGGCAAGTTCGCTCAAGGTGAAGACCCCTTACCACCCCGTAAAGAGGAAATAGCCGCAGCATAACTCTCTGGCCCATTCTTAAAGACCGCAGTTCCAGCGACTAGGACATTAACCCCCGCCTTCCGAAGAGTTTCTGCATTCTCAAGGGTCACCCCTCCATCGACTTCCAGATCAATCAAGCGACCCGTAGCCTCTATCAAACGCCGAGCCTCTTCAATTTTGTTCAACAAGGGAAGAAATGCCTGCCCGCCAAACCCGGGGTTGACCGTCATAATCAAAACCAAGTCAACCAGATCCATAACTTCGCGAATCATTTCAATAGGCGTTGCAGGATTGAGGGCCACGCCCGCCTTCTTGCCAAGAGCTTTAATCGTTTGCAGTGATCGGTGCAAATGGGGGCCAGCTTCAGGATGAACTGTTAGAATATCTGCCCCAGCATCGGCAAAATCCTTTAGGAAATGATCTACTGGAGAGATCATCAAATGCACATCAAACACTTTGGCAGTCAGTGGCCGAATTGCCTTAACCACACTCGGGCCGATGGTTAAATTGGGAACAAAATGTCCATCCATGACATCAACGTGAATATAGTCCGCTCCCGCACGATCAAGGGCGCAGATTTCCTCGCCAAGCCGCGAAAAATCAGCAGAAAGAATCGAAGGGGCGATCCGAATGGACTGAATGGACATAATAAATATAGTTGAAAAAGGAAAGGACGGTCTTCATCTAGTTATAAAATAAGGAGAATCAGCAACGCAAGCAAATTTGTGCCTTGCCAGAAATATTTATCTCCGCATTTTTATTAAAACTGCCCTCTTTACCCCAGATTGTGGGTCACAGGCACAGCGTAAAGGTCATAATCATCAGCATCTTCCACTTCGACTTCAACAATGTCTCCTTGGGAAAAACCTTGGGCATCGCGCAGCAACACCTTGCCGTCAATCTCTGGCGCGTCTCCCATAGATCGCGCATCCGCTCCGCCCTCGTCATCAACCTCATCAATAATGACCGAGAGTGTCTGACCAATTTTGGCTTGCAACCGCTCATCGCTCACCTGACGCTGAATTTCCATGAACCGTTCCCAGCGTTCCTGTTTTACCTCTTCCGGTACATGGTTTGGTAAGTCGTTTGAGACAGCCCCCGCCACGTTCTCGTATTTGAAACACCCAGCGCGGTCAATTTTGGCTTCTGTCATCCATTCCAATAAAGACTCAAAATCGTCTTCGGTTTCCCCAGGAAAGCCAACAATAAAACTGGAACGAATAGTCAGATCGGGACAAACCTCACGCCATTTTTTGATTCTCTCCAAAGTTTTTTCCTGAGCAGCAGGCCTCTTCATGGCCTTAAGAACAGAATGAGAAGCGTGCTGGAATGGAATATCAAGGTAAGGCAGAATTTTTCGCTGAGCCATCAGCTCAATGACCTCGTCAACATGGGGATAAGGATACACATAATGAAGGCGGACCCACACACCAAGCTCTCCCAACGCCTCGCATAAATCCAGAAACTTGGTTTTACGCCGCTGACCCTTCCATGGATATTCGGCATACTTGGTGTCAATGCCATAGGCACTGGTATCTTGAGAAATAACCAAAAGCTCTTTGACACCCGCATTCACCAATTTTTCAGCTTCAAACATCACATGGTGAATAGGGCGAGAAACCAAATCTCCACGCAACTTCGGAATAATACAAAACGAACAACGGTTATTGCAACCTTCGGAAATTTTGAGATAGGCGTAATGACGAGGCGTTAGACGAAGCCCCTGATCTGGAACCAGATCCATAAATGGATCGTGCACAGGGGGAACAGCAGCATGGACAGCATCGACCACTTGTTCGTATTGATGAGGCCCCGTTACCGCAAGAATATTAGGAAATACTTTTTCAATTTGCTCAGGCTCAGCCCCCATACAACCCGTGACAATCACGCGGCCATTGTCCTTCATGGCCTGACCAATTGCTGCAAGAGATTCTTCTTTCGCGCTATCTAAAAACCCACAAGTGTTAACAATCACAACATCAGCATCTTGGTGGGTGTCAGAAAAATGATACCCCTCAGAACGAAGTTGAGTCATGATTCGTTCAGAATCAACCAACGCCTTGGGACAACCAAGAGACACCACTCCGATTTTAGGAACCGTCAGTTTCTTTTCGGGCATATCTAATCCAACCTCTCAAATATGGGCGAGGTTATAGCGGAAAAGACCTTTTTGTGCAAAATATTCCCGTCTAGGAAGAGCCCGCACCCGAACTCATCATACGAATAGTCCCGCAAACACGCTGAAATTCGTCCTCAACCTGCCGGATTTCTTCAAGGGAAGGCTTGTCTCCGGCTTCGGTCTTGTCTTGAATCCCTGCCGCCATATCCCCCAAAGGAAGAGCCCCAGCCGAACGCGCAGCCCCTTTGAGAGAATGAGAAATCTCTTTAAGAGTCTTCAGGTCCTCTCTCTTGAATGCATCCACCAGTCCCTCCAGTAAGGGGCGGGTCATTCCTTCAAACAATCCCAACATTTCTAGGGCGTTGTCATCCAAAGCCCCCATCTGAGCAATCAAGGATGCCGTATCAATCGCCGGAGAAAGTTTCTTTACGATTTCCTTCTGAGAGTCAAGCAGACCCCAGCGAACAAGCAACCTCTTAAAGTGACCTAACGAAACCGGCTTCAAAAGACATTCATCAAACCCATGCCCTAGATACATTGTTCGCTCGGCCATCTGCACATCAGCCGTCAGTACAATCACCGGAACATGACTCCCCGTATTCATCTCACGAGCACGAATAGTTTTAACCAGTTCATATCCATCCATTTCCGGCATATGCAGGTCTGTTAAAAGAATGCCGTATTGACCTGACGCAAGCGCATCAAGAGCTTGACGTCCATTATGAACAAAATCAGCCTCGCCTCCAAGAAGGCGCAACTGCCGCTCCAACAAATCGCGAACACTGGGTGTATCTTCCGCAATCAAAAGACGCGATGACCCATGTGTTGAACAGTGCATCCTGCGCGAAGCAGATTCAAGGACCTCCCGCCCTAAGCCAAGACGGCTAGCGGGCTTAGGCAAATAAGGAACTCCTAAACTTTCAAGACTATGCTGCAATCCACTGTCATCGCGGGCCGTGTACATGACAAGCCCCATCTCGGGACGCATATCAAGGATAGATCGAATGACGTCAAGACCATTCCCATCCGGCAATCCATGGTCAATAATACCAACATCAAATGGGCGGCGCGTTACCAGATCTATTGCTTCTCGCGCTGAACAACAACTATCCACCACGGCTCCCATCGAGCGCAAAGAACTGGAAATTTCTTTGGCGGCGCGGGGGTGGTCCTCGACCGATAGCACACTGATCCCATTCAAGTCTGGTAATGTAAGATCACTTGATCCACCCACAACAGCATGAGTTGGGACTTCAAACCAGAACGTTGAACCCTTCCCTGTCTGACTAACGACACCAATCTTTCCACCCATAAGCTCAACAAGCTTTTTACAAATGGAAAGCCCAAGTCCAGTCCCTCCGAATTTACGCGCAGTTGAACTGTCGGCTTGGGTAAAAACCTGAAAGAGTTTCCTTTGCACGTCTTCTGACATTCCTATGCCAGTATCCACCACTTCAAACCGCAGCAAACAAGCTGTTTCTGAAACAGGTAAATGAGGAGTATCTTTGACCAGAACACGAATTGTCACAGAACCTTGTTCAGTGAATTTCAAAGCATTTCCAGTCAAATTCATCAAAATCTGACGAAGGCGTTTGGGGTCACCAATTATCACGGCAGGAACGTCAGAGGCAATATCCTCACGAAGACACAAGGACTTACCCAGCGTCTTAACTGACAAGCCTTCCACGATACCCGTAACAAGAGTCCGAACGGGAACCTCAAACAAATCCAGATCCATTTTGTCAGCCTCGATCTTAGCAAGATCAAGCACATCATCCAAAATTTCCAACAGCCCCGTAGCCGAATTTTTTGCAGTGCGAACCATTTCAAGACTGGAGGTGGGCAACGGCTCAAACTCCATGAGTTCAAGCAACCCATAAACAGATTGCATCG
Organism: Alphaproteobacteria bacterium; assembly: GCA_018063145.1. Taxonomy (GTDB): domain Bacteria; phylum Pseudomonadota; class Alphaproteobacteria; order Micavibrionales; family Micavibrionaceae; genus UBA1573. Next base: position 31,521 of record JAGOQV010000006.1, on the reverse strand, counting down.
GTGTTCGCATCTCGTGGCTCATGGTCGCTAGAAAATTTGACTTCATCTCACTCACAACGGCAGCTTCACCAATCGCCGCTTTAAGTTTTGTCTCGTTTTCATGATCGCCCGATATATCGTCCACAAAAAAGAGACGCGCAGGGCGATGATCCCACATTCCCCCCACACACCAGACTTTCACCCATTTGGTCTTGAGCTCAATCTGAACAGAAGAATTAAACGATAAATTTGTCGCCGCAAGATTGTCCCACAAGTCAAACACGTCGTGCGTTTCAGGAAACGGAACTTCCAACCATTTTTTCATGATCTCGCTTGCGAAAAGAATTTTCTGGCTATCCTCCTCAACGACCAGAACCCCGAACGGCAGGTGATCGTAAAAAGCAGACGGCGGAAAAGGACGAATTTGGGTCATGAGATAAAGGAACACTTGACTTTGGAGGGCGAAATTAGCACGCTCTGAGCTTATCGCAAAAAGTTAAACAGACCTTGAAGAGAATGGGGTAAACATTATGGCATACAAAGTGGCAGTCGTCGGAGCTTCTGGAAATGTTGGGCGCGAAATGCTTAGCATTCTGGCCGAGCGTAATTTTCCGGTTTCCGAAGTTATTGCCATAGCCTCAGCAAAATCCGTTGGAAAAACAGCCCCGTTTGGGGAAGAAGACCTTCCGGTTCAAGACCTTGAAAAAGTAGATTTTCGCGGGATAGACATTGTGCTTTCCTCCCCGGGAGCCAAGGTCTCGGCAGAGTTTGCCCCGAAAGCTGCCGCAGCCGGCGCAGTGATTATTGATAATACCAGTCATTTTCGCATGGATCCCGATGTGCCTTTGATTGTCCCAGAAGTCAACCCGCACGCCATCGCCGAGTATAAAAATAAAAATATTATTGCCAATCCGAATTGTTCAACGATTCAAATGGTTGTCGCTCTCAAACCTCTTCATGATATTGCAAAAATTAAACGCGTGGTAGTTTCAACCTATCAATCAGTTTCCGGTGCAGGAAAAGACGCCATGGACGAACTGTTCAATCAGACTCGCAGCGTTTATATGAATCAAACGCCAGAGCCACATAAATTTCCCAAACAAATTTCGTTTAACGTCATTCCACAAATTGACAGCTTCATGGACGACCGGATGACCAAAGAAGAATGGAAGATGGTGGCTGAGACGAAAAAGATTTTAGATCCTTCGATCAAAGTCTGTGCCAACTGTGTCCGCGTTCCGGTTTTTATTGGCCATGCGGAAATGGTGAATGTTGAGTTTGAGAACGATATATCAGCAGAGATGGCGCGTAAGATTCTTCAAAAAGCCAAAGGCGTAACCGTGATTGATCTGGAATCGGATATGGCTTATGTCACGCCAGTTGAAATTCAAGGAGAAGACAATGTCTTCATCAGCCGGATTCGTGAGGACAGCACGGTTGAAAATGGCCTGAATTTTTGGTGTGTGGCAGATAATCTGCGTAAAGGAGCAGCCCTGAACGCCGTTCAAATCGCCGAAATATTGATCCGCGACCATCTGAAGAAATAGGAATTATTCCACCATATTCTGATTGGAGCTTATGGGTCCGGAGCACATGAGGAACTTAGTCCCTCATACCGAGAGGGGCGATCTCGCGTCATGCACCGATTTTCACGATCCCGAAAACTGGAGGTAAGAACGGAAGACGTTTTTTTCGGCGCAGAAGAAGAGCGGATCACCCCAGTTGCCGTTTGAGCAGAAGGAGAAGAAGGACGATCTTTTCCTCTACCCTCATACACAATCGAGCCCAGCTGAGAAAACAAAACCCCAGCGACCAAACAACAAAACCGCGCACCGATAAGATGATAATCTAATTCTTTTAGTTTCATCGGAATTAAGCCGTTTTCTTTTCATCGGTGGTAGCCATTTTTGGCTTGGGAAGATCCAGTTTAATATGGAGATCCCGAAGTTGTTCTGGTGTCGCATCGCTCGGTGACCCCATCATCAAATCTTCATAGGCTCCGTTCATGACAAACGCATAAACTTCGCGCAAGTTTGGTTCGTTGGCAAGCAACATAACAATCCGGTCAATGCCAAAAGCACACCCACCGTGAGGAGGAGCCCCATAGCGGAAGGCGCTCAGCATCCCACCAAATTTCTTTTCCAAGACCTCGCGGGCATATCCGGCAATGTCAAAAGCTTTTTCCATGATGTCCGCACGGTGGTTGCGAATAGCTCCTGAGCAAACCTCGAACCCGTTGCACACACAGTCATACTGATAAGCAAGAACGGTCAGAGGATCTTGCGTGGTAAGAGCTTCAAGCCCTCCCTGTGGCATTGAAAATGGATTGTGGGCAAAATCAACTTGTCCAGTTTTCTCGTTCATTTCATACATGGGGAAGTCAACAATCCAACAGAACTTATAAGCCCCTTGATCGCGGTTTTCCATGTCATCACAGATTTTGTCGCGGGCTTTTCCAGCCATCTTGGCCGCAGAGGCCGGCTTGTCACAGACAAAGAAAACGGCATCGCCATTTTCTAATCCGGCAAGACTCCGCAAGAGAGTTTGAGCTTCTGGTGGCACAAATTTAGCAATTGGCCCCTTGCCTTCTTCTCCTTCGAACAGAATATAACCAAGACCCGGGGCTCCCTCACCTTTCGCCCAATCATTGATCTTGTCGAAAAAGCTGCGTGGCCTATCTGAAACCTTCGGAGCCCGAATGGCCCGCACCACACCACCTTTTTCAATGATCCCCTTGAAGGCATTAAAGGTTACATCTTCCCTCTTGAAAACTTCGGTCACATCGCAAATCACCAGAGGGTTGCGCAAATCCGGTTTATCAGACCCATATTTAAGCATAGCCTCGGTCCATGTCAGACGAGGCCACGGAGCGGCGGTCACGCTATGATGAGTTCCTGTCCAACCCGCAAAATCTTCGAAGACTCCGCCAATTACTGATTCCATAATTTGGAAGACATCGTCTTGGGTTACGAAAGAAAATTCACAATCGAGCTGGTAAAATTCGGCAAGACGATCAGCCCGTCCGTCCTCGTCACGAAAACATGGGGCAATTTGGAAATACCGATCAAAGCCCGAAACCATCAGCAATTGTTTGAACTGCTGGGGGGCTTGAGGCAAAGCATAAAATTTCCCAGGGTGCAGCCGAGAGGGTACCAAGTAATCCCGCGCGCCTTCAGGAGAAGAGGCCGTAAGAATGGGAGTGTTGAATTCCTGAAATCCATGATCCCACATTCTGCGACGCATGGAAGAAATGACATTGTTGCGCAAACGAACGCGAGAATGCATCCCCTCACGGCGCAGATCAAGGTATCTATACTTCAACCGAAGATCTTCACCGGCTTGGTCTTCATCAGCAACCTGAATTGGCAAAATATCTGCAGCGGACTGCATGATTGCTCCATCAATATAAACTTCTATATCGCCGGTCGGCAAGCGAGGATTGCGGGTTTCTTCACGACGCGCCTTAACATGGCCAGTCAAAGTAACCACTGACTCTGGACGCCATTTATCAATTTGAGAAAGAAGTGGACTATCCTGATCAATCACGCATTGAGTCAAACCGTAAGTATCCCGCAGATCAATAAACAAGACACCACCGTGGTCGCGGATACGGTGAATCCACCCCGAAAGCTTAACTGTCTGGCCAACATGGGCCATCCGTAATTCTCCGCCTTTATGCGTGCGATACTCATGCATAGGTTCATACCTTTTCAATAGCTTGATAATTAAGAAGAAGTTATACCGATGCCGAAGAATGAACGCTATGGATTTTTTCTTGAAATTAGTTTACATATTTAACAAAAAATAAAAATATTCAGATAACCCTTCAATCTTGGATATACACCCTTCATACTCTCCTTCTTGTTATTCTGGTTGGGGCATCATGTATATTCACTTTCAATCTCTAAAGACTTCTCTTTTGCTTGGTTTTGTAACTTTCTTGGCAGTATTGGGCAGTAGCTATGTGCTGTACTCCTATACCTTTACTGTTCTGGAGAAAGACCTTGAAGAATATCTAACGGGTATTGTTTACACAGTCACACAGCGAGTTGATGGCGACTTGCACAGAACCTTCACCTCTCGCGATCAAGAAACAAGCCCAGAATATCTCAATCAGATTGCAGAATTGGGTCAGGTTCAAAAATTATTCAAAAACGCCAAATATGTTTATACCTGTATCCTCAAAGACGGTCAGGTCTATTTCGTCCTTGACCCAACTCCCCCGGGAGTTATCGAGAATGGTGTAGAAACCAAATCTCATATTATGGATGAGTACGAAGAAGCCAACGAAATGCCAGCCCTTCTTGACGCCCTCAAAAACCAGAAAGCTGTTTTCGAAAAAAGACCCAGCACAGATCGCTGGGGAAGCTTCGTTTCTGCCTACATGCCATTTTATGACAGCGCAGGATCTTTCGTAGGTGTCGCCGCTGTTGACATGGATTCAGAAGATTTTGCCGCACGAATTGCCACCATACAACGTGCCGAACTCATGTGCATTTTAATTGGTCTTCTTGTCTCATCCTTGTTTGCCTTTATTCACTACAAACAAACCCTCAAAAGAATACAAGTCACGGATACGCTCAAACACAGCGAAGAACGTTTTACTCTAGCTATTGAGGGAACGAACGACGGTATATGGGATTGGCCAGATATCAACAAAGACGAAGAATATTGGTCTGTACAATTTAAGAACCTTTTGGGCTATGCCGAAAACGAAATCGTCGCTAGCTATAGCCAGTTTCTTGCAATGCTCCATCCGGATGATATGAATCCTCTCAAATTAATGTTAACCGACCATTTCGAAAAATACACCCCTTTTAATATAGAATTCCGCCTGAAGAAAAAATCAGGTGAGTATTGCTGGTTTCGTGCGAAAGCCTCCACAGTTCGGGATAGCGAGGGAAAACCCGTCCGGATGGTTGGATCGATCCGCGACATTACCCAACGTAAATCTTCCGAAGAGCGGCTGCGCGAGTACGCTTCGCAAATGGAAAAGAAATCCGAAGAGCTTGCCATTGCTAAAGAGCAAGCCGAAGAAGCTACACGTCTCAAATCAGAATTTCTAGCCAATATGAGCCATGAAATCCGTACGCCAATGAACGGGGTAATTGGTATGACCAATTTGCTGATGGAAACCCCTCTTGACGCCATACAAAAAACATATGTGCAAACTGCTATCAATTCGGCAGAAAATTTGCTGCAACTCGTGAATGATATTCTTGATTTTTCTAAAATCGAAGCGGGTAAACTGGAATTTGAGATTATCCCCTTTGATCTGCAATCTTTGGTCGAGGAAATGACTGATCTGGTTGCCGTCAAGGCACAGGAAAAAGGGTTGGAAATGCTTCTGCGCTTTGTACCAGATATGCCCCGTTACGTTATGGGGGACCCGGGACGGGTTCGTCAAGTTTTCTTGAATCTTGCCAGCAACGCCATAAAATTCACAGAATCCGGATACGTTTTGGTTGGTGTAGACGTAAAAGAAAACAAAGACGGATGGGTAACATTCAATGGATATATTGAAGACACTGGAATCGGCATTCCTCACGATAAGCAAGATTATGTGTTCAACAAATTTTCTCAAGCTGATGGATCAACAACTCGTAAATTTGGGGGAACCGGCTTAGGTCTGGCCATCTGCAAAGAGTTAACCCTCATGATGGGGGGAGATATTGGCGTAGAAAGTACTCTTGGCGTCGGATCAAAATTCTGGTTCACGTTCCGACTTGCGCTGGATACCGCTGCGCCAAAATATGAGAGAATTGATTTTTCAACTGATGTATCGGGTGTAAAAATTATCGTCATTGACGATAACAAGGTGGCCCAGGAAATTGCCGCAGAGCAATTACGAAAACAAAAAGTTGATGTTGTTCTTGCCTCCTCTGCCGAAGACGGCCTAGAGATCATGAAATCTTCTGCAGAAAAAGGATCTCCTTTTGAAATAGCAATTCTTGATTACATGATGCCAGGCATGGATGGTTTAGAACTGGCCAAAACAATCAAACAAGACAAAACGATCAAAGACGTTTCTCTTTTAATGGTTTCTTCTGCACCTAGTCGCGGAGACAGTCAGAGAATGGAGGAGATTGGGTTTAGCGGTTATTTGACCAAGCCTATCAGTGGCAACGATATTGCCATGGCGGTTACTGCTATCAAATCTATGCGGGATGGGAAGGCCGGCCTTTCTATGATTACTCGTCATATGTTGCGAGAAATCAATACAAGAAAAGAAAGTGCTGAAGCCCAGAACGAATCCTTCGAGGGCGCACAAATTTTACTGGCCGAAGACAACCCAACCAACCAAATGGTCGCCACAACCATGCTTGAGAAAATGGGATGCCATGTAACCCCAGCCGGAAATGGGCATGAAGTTGTTAGACTAATAAAACAACGTCACTTTGACCTTATCTTTATGGATTGCGAGATGCCGGAAATGGACGGATTCGAGGCCACAAGAACCATCCGCGTTCTTGAAAAGCGTGAATCTTTCGAAAAAACTCCTATCGTCGCTTTTACCGCTCACGCCATCAAAGGCGATGACCAAAAATGCTACGCTGCTGGTATGGATGATTACATCACCAAGCCAATCAAGAAACAGGCTATGATTACAGTCCTTAACAAATGGCTTTCAGCAGCATCTTCTTTAAAAAAGGCCTCTCAAAAAGAAGATTCCCCGGAACATCACAGCCAAGCCATGCTGATAGACATGAGTACGCTCAAGGATATGCAAGACCTCATGGATGATAAATTTAAGCCAATGGTTGACGATTACCTAACAAACAGTGTCAAATATATTTCCAGAGCCATTGATGCCGCCACCAGTGGTCAGGCGAAAGAGCTGGCCGAAGCTGTTCATCCTCTCAAATCTTCCAGCGCAGCCCTAGGAGTTGTACAACTATCAGAATTGGCTGCAGAAATTGAGCGCAAGGCTTATCAACAGGAGAAACAGGAAAATAAAGATTTAGGTACCCTCTCAGAGGAACTGAAATCCCTCCGCACCGTCTTTGAAGAGAGCGAAAGAACTTTAAGGAAATTTATAACGTCTATAGAATAATTTGCGCTAAGCAGGACAACCTGCTACAAACCCGCCTATTATGATCCCATCCGCCCGCGCCCAAGCCGTTCTGGATATTCTGGAACGCATTCAGTCTTCCCGTGTCCCAATGGACCTGACCATTGGCGATTATATGCGCCATCGTCGCTATATCGGCTCCAAAGATCGCGCCGATATTGTGGAGCGCGTTTATGCTATTTTCCGTCACTGGGCCCGCCTAGGCTGGGCTCTTGGTCAGTGCGGGAAAGAAGTTTCTCCGCGCCTTTTGGTGATAGCCTACCTAGGACTGGTTGAAAAAGTTACAGACTTGCCTCGCCTGTTTGATGGAACAAAATACGCGCCATCCCCCTTATCAATGGACGAGGAAGACTTAATCGTAGGCCTTGGCAAACTTGATCTAGAGTCAAACGCTCTTCCAGAGTCTGTGCGGATGGAATGCCCCCCTTTATATGAATCCCAACTTCGCGCCTATTTCGGCAATGACTTTGCCAAAGAACTCTCTGCTTTTATGAAGGGAGCCTCGTTGGATCTGCGCGTTAATTTACTGCTCTCAGACCGTGATATGGTTCAATCAATTTTGAGAGAAGATCATGTCAAAACGGAGGCCTCGCCCTATTCCCCATGGGGATTGCGCGTTGCAGGGAAAACCTACCTCTCGGAAACCAAAGCCTTTCGCAAAGGGTGGATTGACATTCAAGACGAAGGCTCGCAGATGATTGCGTTAGCTTGTAATGCCCAGCCTGGTCAACAAGTCCTTGATTACTGCGCCGGAGCAGGTGGAAAAACACTGGCCATTGCCAACGCCATGCTCAAAAAAGGCCGCATTGTTGCCATGGATATGGATGCTGGACGGCTAGAAAAAGCACGAGACAGATTTCGCCGCGCCCACATCTCGGACATTATCGAACTACGGCCTCTGGGTGACGAACGCCACCGCAAATGGCTTCGCCGCCAGAAAAAAACTTTTGATGTTGTCCTTGCCGATGTTCCTTGTACGGGAACCGGAACCTGGCGGCGTAATCCCGATTTGCGCTGGAGAGTTTACGGTCCAAGTCTTGAAGACCTACTCCCCATTCAGGCCGAGATTTTAGACAAAGTTGCTCCTTGCGTAAAAATTGGGGGCCGCTTGGTTTACGCCACCTGCTCTCTTCTTCCCGCGGAAAATGAGCAGCAAATAGAATCCTTTCTGGCCCGTCATCCTGAATTTCGTCTTGCTCCTCTTGCTGAAGTATGGCCAAGCGGATGCTGCATCCCCTGCGAAGGCTCTTACTTGCGCCTTACACCAGCCCGCCACCAAACCGACGGATTTTTTTCCGCCGTTTTGGTGCGTATCCCGACCGAGACCGATCAAGAACTGTGATAAGATGTCCCGGGATAAAGTCCCCGCACAAGCTTCGCTGCCTCCACCATATTGGTAAGAGCTGGCTTGACCTCGGCCCAAGCTCGAGTTTTGAGTCCGCAGTCGGGGTTCACCCAAATTTGTGATGGATCAAGAACCATTGCTGCTTTCTCGAGAAGAACAAGCATTTCGTGCGTCTCTGGAACGCGCGGAGAATGAATGTCATAGACCCCGGGGCCAATTTCGTTCGGATATTTATAGTTTACGAACGCTTCCAAAAGTTCCATCTGCGAACGGCTGGTTTCAATCGAAATAACATCCGCATCCATGTCTCCGATGGAATGTATAATGTCATTGAATTCAGCATAGCACATATGGGTATGAATTTGGGTTTCATCCCGCACACCGGCAGCAGAAAGTCGGAACGAGTTAACCGCCCATTTCAAATAGGTTTCCCAATTATCCTTGCGGAGAGGAAGTCCTTCGCGAATGGCAGGTTCATCAATCTGAATGACTCGAATCCCCGCCGCTTCCAGATCTAGAACCTCATCCCGAAGAGCAAGGGCAATCTGATAGCACGTATCAGATTTTGGCTGATCGTCTCGCACAAAAGACCAGAACAACATGGTAATTGGTCCCGTCAACATTCCTTTCATCGGCAAGGATGTCAAAGATTGAGCATAGCTAGACCACTCCACCGTCATTGGCCGTGGTCGAGAAACATCTCCAAAAATAATTGGTGGCTTAACGTAGCGGGAACCATAAGATTGAACCCATCCATTCTGAGAAAACGTATATCCAGCGAGTTGTTCGCCAAAATATTCCACCATATCGTTACGTTCAGGCTCACCATGAACCAAAACGTCAATGCCTATCTCTTCCTGAAAGCGAACCACTTCTGCAATCTCTTCCTTCATCGCAGCGGTATAACCTGCAAGGTCAAGCGTTCCTTTCTTGAATGCGGCTCGCGCCTCGCGAATTGTCGCGGTTTGCGGAAAAGATCCAATCGTTGTCGTTGGGAATTTGGGCAACGCCAAAGATTCCTGCTGAATGACCTGCCGCATCTTGAACAAACTTTTACGTTCCATCATCGAAGGAAGCAAGGAATCCATACGTTTTTTAACTTCTGGATTATGAATGCGAGGAGACGTTGCCCTATCTTTCACAACGGCATCACTTGTTACCAGCTCATTGGCAATCGCTGCCTCTCCCCTTTCAAGAGCGGTAGCAATCCACGAAATTTCAAACAGTTTTTGTTTAGCAAAAGCTAGCCAGCTTTTTAACTGGGGGTCCATGACTGTTTCACGATCCAGATCAATCGGACTGTGCAGTAAGGAACAACTCGGAGCAATCCAAACCCGATCAGACCCTAATTTGGCAACTGCCTTTTTAGCAAGATCGAGGGAAGCACGCAGATTGTTACGCCAGATATTGCGGCCATCGACAAGGCCTAGCGACAAAATCATTCCTTCCGGCAACGCCCCCAAAACGCTATCTAACTGACCAGCCCCCCGCCGCAAATCAATGTGCAGAGCCTCGACTGGCAAAGAGGTGGCAAGTGATAAATTGTCCCGCAATCCTTCAAAATAGGTTGCGACAAGAATCTTGGGACCAACCCCGTGTAGAGCCGCATAGGCTGTTTTCAGACCTTCTTTTTGACTCTCGCTCAAATCAAGAGCAAGCATGGGCTCATCCATCTGAACCCATTCCGCTCCTTGGCTTTTAAGCTTCTCCAAAATTTCCTTGTACACGGGAAGAAGCTGAGGAAGAAGAGCCATTGGGTCGCTCCCATCTTTTGCTTTCCCCATCGACAAGAACGTCACTGGCCCAATCAAAACTGGACGAGCAGGAATGCCAAGAGCCTTTGCCTCTTCCATCTCGTCAAAAATTTTTCTCGAAGAAAGTTTGAATGAATGGCTCTGCTCGAATTCGGGAACAATATAATGATAGTTGGTGTCAAACCACTTGGTCATTTCCATCGCCGTAAGCTTACTATTTCCTCGCGCCATTGAGAAATAAACGTCAAGACCAACAGGCCCACCATTCCAATGATAACGATCCGGAACAGCCCCCAGCAAGGCAGACATATCAAGCATAATGTCATAGAAAGAAAAATCCCCGACCGGAATATGAGACAACCCAGCCTCTTTCTGCATCAACCAGTTCGTTCTTCTAATTTCACGCCCCGCAGCCAGAAGGTCCTCTTCTGATATTTCTCCCTTCCAATAACTTTCCGTTGCTTTTTTCAGCTCACGCTTTGCGCCAATACGGGGAAAGCCAAGATTTGTTGCGAGGACCATTGTTTTTCTCCTTAGGTGTTTTGTTGTCCAAACCCATTTGCTACGCACGCAGCATAGGTAAGATCAGGACGGTTCAGTGTATAAAAATGCAAATGGGATACGCCATGACGAACCAGATCAGCAACCTGCTCGGTCAACAGATCACGCCCCACCTCAAAAACTTTTTGAGGATCTCCTTCATATCCAGAAAATCTCCGGCGAACAAAATCGGGAACACTTGCCCCGCAAGATGCCGCGAATTTCTCTATTTTTCCTAGATCTCCAATCGGCATTAAACCCGGAATAATCGGAGTGGTAATCCCAGCGCAAGCCGCCTTCTCCAGAAAATCATAATAAAGTGTGTTATCAAAGAAAAATTGAGTAACGGCCCTCGCTGCTCCAGCAGCACATTTTTTGCGGAGAGCTTCAAGGTCTGCCTCCATGGAGGGAGCATCTGGATGTTTCTCGGGATACGCCCCCACGCTAACGTCAAACGGATAGCGGGCCAGAAGGGCTTCTACAAAATCGGAGGTGTATTGAAAATAATCTTCGCCTTTGTAAAGGTTCAAGTCCACCCCTACGGGAATGTCTCCACGCAAGGCAACAAGATGGTGAATACCCGAAGCCCATAATTGGTCCACATATTCGAAAAGTTCCTCCTTAGGCGATCCCAGATAGGTCAGATGGGAACCCATGGGAACGGAGGTTTGCGCCGCCAACTCTTTACAAATCTCAAAAGTTCCCTCTCGAGTACTTCCTGCCGCTCCATAGGTTACCGTCATAAACTTAGGGGAAAGGGTGGCTAGCTTCAAAGCCCCCACGCGCAAATCCTCACGGGCTTTGTCCGTTTTCGGAGGAAAAAATTCAAAGCTGAGAGATGGTAAACGCATAACTGACTATATGTACCCCAAAATCTTGTGATTTGGTTAAAAAAGAAAGCTATAAATTGTCATATTGTGTAATATTTTATGGGTGCGTGACGGCAACCTTCTGTACAAAGAGGAGAAAACAAAATAGAGCTTTGAAATCCCCCTGGGTTGCTTAATTAAGGAGCATGAAATGCCAAACACCGTTCCCTCTTCTCCCTTTTTGCACGACCGGATTTTGATTCTGGATTTCGGGTCGCAGGTAACCCAGCTTATTGCACGCCGTGTTCGTGAAAGTGGAGTTTACTGTGAAATCTGGCCCTTCAACCAAGCCAACGAAGAACGGACCCGCCAATTCAATCCACGCGGTATTATCCTATCTGGCGGTCCTTGTTCCGTAGCCGATCCAGATTCGCCAAGATCCCCTGATTTTGTTTTTACCCTCGGCCTTCCTTTGCTTGGCATTTGCTACGGTCAACAAACCATGTGCCAACAACTCGGCGGACGCGTTGACAAATCCGATCATCGTGAATTTGGTAGAGCCTATGTTGATATTACTGAAGACTGCCTGCTTTTCCGAGATGTTTGGACGAAGGGAAGCAAAGAGCAAGTCTGGATGTCCCATGGTGACCGCGTAACCCGCCTTCCCGAAGGGTTCAAAATTGTCGGAATATCCGAAGGGGCTCCGTGTGCAGCTGTCGCCGATGATGCAAGAAAATTTTATGGCTTGCAGTTTCATCCTGAAGTCATGCATACCCCACACGGAACCCAGTTGATTAGAAATTTCACCCATCTGGTTGCGGGATGCAAAGGTGATTGGACCATGGCCGCTTTTCGTGCCGAGGAAATCGCCAAGATCCGCAATCAGGTTGGATCATCCCGCGTTTTATGCGGGCTTTCGGGTGGAGTTGATTCCTCGGTAACGGCCATTTTGCTTCACGAAGCCATTGGCGATCAACTCACCTGCATCTATGTAGATACGGGGCTCATGCGCTCTGGAGAGAGCGAACAAGTCGTTACCATGTTCCGCGATCATTATAATATTCCTCTTATTCATGAAAATGCTTCGGCCTTATTTCTGGGGAAACTAGCAGGAGTAAGTGACCCCGAACAAAAGCGAAAAATTATTGGCGGGTTATTTATTGATGTCTTTGACGAATGCGCGAAACGCGTAGGCGGAGCAGATTTTCTGGCCCAAGGAACCCTCTATCCCGATGTCATTGAAAGCGTGTCGTTCACAGGGGGCCCGTCTGTAACAATTAAATCTCACCACAATGTTGGAGGCCTTCCGGCCCGAATGAAATTGAAATTGGTTGAACCGTTGCGGGAACTTTTTAAGGACGAGGTCCGCGAATTGGGACGAGAACTCGGAATGCCAGAAGACTTTATTCGTCGGCATCCCTTCCCTGGGCCTGGTCTTGCCATTCGGTTGCCTGGTGACATTACACCGGAAAAACTCGAAATTCTCAGGAAAGCCGATAAAATTTATATTGAAGAAATTAAGAATGCCGGACTCTATGACACAATCTGGCAGGCCTTTGCCGTTTTATTGCCTGTTAAAACTGTTGGCGTAATGGGCGACGAACGAACATACGATCATGTCTGCGCCTTGCGGGCTGTGACTTCGAGTGACGGAATGACCGCTGATTATTTTCCCTTTGACCATGCCTTTTTGGGACGCGTGGCCACGCGCATCATTAACGAAGTACGAGGAATCAACCGCGTGACCTATGACATCACGTCAAAACCCCCGGGAACGATTGAGTGGGAGTAACTACCTGCCAAACACATCAAAGATCACTCAACACGTCTCCGATCATGGTTACGATCTGATCAATGTGGTTTTCGGTCAGAATCAGAGGAGGAGAGAGGTAAAGATTGGTCCCTGATGCCCTCACCATCGCACCACGCCGGAACAGTTCGTACGAGGCTTCACGGGCTGTATGGCCCGGGTCTTCTTTGGAATACTCAGCCAATTGAATTCCTGCAAGCATCCCGCAATTTCGAATATCTACCACATACGGTTTGTCTTTGAGCGAATGAACCGCATTCTCGAGAACCGGAGCCATCGCAACCGCATTTTCAAAGATTTTATCCTCAATGTAGGTATCTAGTGTTGCAAGAGCTGCCGCACTCGCCAGAGGGTGTCCCGAATAAGTATAGCCATGCATCAATTCAACCAACTTTTCAGGTCCATTCATAAAGGCTTCATAAACTTTATCTGTCACAAAAGTTGCCCCCATCGGCACAACCCCGTTGGTCAAACCCTTGGCCGTGGTAATCATATCAGGCATCACCCCAAAATAGGGCGCGGAAGAAACAGCTCCGAGTCTTCCAAACCCTGTCACCACTTCGTCAAAAATCAACAAAACTCCGTGTTTGTCGCAAATCTCGCGCAGGCGCTGCAGGTAACCCACTGGCGGTGGCAAAACCCCCGTTGATCCAGAAATGGGCTCAACAATCACCGCCGCTACATTGGACGGGTCATGCAAATAAATGATCCGCTCCAGATCATCGGCCAAATGCCCTCCCCACTCCGGCATTCCCCGCTTGAATGCATTGTGCTCAAGGTTATGCGTATGCGGCAAATGGTCCACATCCGGCAACAATTGCCCAAAAGCCGCGCGGTTATAGGGAATTCCTCCTACCGAAATTCCTCCAAATCCAACTCCGTGATACGCACGCTCCCGCCCAATTAAAACACGGCGCGTCCCCTCGCCTCTGGCACGATGATAGGCAAGAGCAATTTTAAGAGCCGTATCCACCGCCTCAGACCCCGAATTACTGAAGAAAACCTGAGAAATTGGGCGCGGCATCGCCGCAACAAGACGCGAAGCCGCCTTAAACGCCGTTGGATGGCCGTACTGGAAGCACGGCGCATAATCCATTAGTTCCAGTTGATTTTGAATAGCAGCCTTAATTCTGGGGCGATTATGTCCTGCGTTGACGCACCACATCCCTGCCGCAGCGTCAATAATTTGCTTTCCATCCTGATCTTTGTAATACATCCCATCAGCCGAGACGACCATACGCGGGGATTTTTTGAAAAATCTCTGCGGCGTAAAAGGCATCCAAAGTTCTTCAAGAGAATTTGCGGGAGTTGTGAAGTCATACATAGACGAGCCCTCCTATTTCTTTATTATTCATGATACCATAAAGTTACCTAACAAAACCACCCCGCTATCTCGCAGGACAGCATGAACAGTCTCTTTCCCCAAGACCCCCGTTTTCCCGACAAAAAAGCTGAAAACGATAATGTCGTTCCCTTTGACCGGAGAGGGCCAGAACGTCCTAAAGGGTTTTCGCCTCCCCCCATGTTGAATATTCCCATCATGACCAAGGTTATGGCCCTGTCTTTAATCTTGGTTCACCTTGCTCTTGAAGGGCTAGGCTTCTTCTTCGGCGCACAGATACAGACCACTTGCATCATTTTTGGAGGGTTTATTCCAGCAAGCTGGACAAGCGCAAATTCTTTTGAATGGTGGACTCCCTTAACCCTTATTTCCTACAATTTTTTGCATGGAGGATGGTTCCACCTGATTATGAATGTCCTGATGATCGTAACCTTTGGAAGCGGCGTTGAAAGGTGGATTGGACCCAAAAGATTCTTACAAATCTTGGTTGGTTCTTCTTTGATTGCCGCCGCCACGCACCTAGCTTTCGCACCAACTTCACAAGAAATTGTTGTCGGAGCTTCTGGCGGCATTAGCGGCCTGTTCGGAGCGATGTTGGTTCATTTGCAACGCAGCAATGCTTTTAGGCAGCATAAAACATCTTTGGTTCCCACAGCCCTTGTCTGGATCGCCATTACCGCACTGTTTGGCTATTTAGGGGCTCCGGATGGAAGCTCAGTCGCATGGGTTGCGCATATCGGTGGGTTTCTTGGTGGAATTGGCCTGACCTTGATGTTCCTCAAGTCCCCGCAGACTTAAGCCACGAAGCAACCTCAGTGAGCGAAGTCTCCTCTGGGGGACGATCTATCCAAACGAGCGAATTAAAAGCTCCTTCTGGTTCAACTACCGGAATCCAGGCAGGGAATTTTCGCCCAGTCTTAGAGCATACCCAAACCCCATCAGGCAAAGCGTGAGCAGCGCGGTCCATCCATTGGCGAACAACATCTGGTTTATTGGTTGTTTTTTCTTCAAGTAAAATCCATGTTTGATACACCGACCGCGAAGGGCGAATTTTCTCGGCCTTCATTAAAGCTGAGCGGGCCTCTCCCCAGAGTCCTTCCTCAACCGCTACACGCGCCAAAGCCAGAACGGCTTCTAGATAATCTGGATGAAACTCCAAGATCCATTCAAACCAGCGATACCGCGTAGCTCCTTGGTTGGCCTTTGCCTCTGGAACAAGCAAATCCCAAATGGGTAAATACTCAGGATGAGGGGCAGCCTTCCACGCTTTTTTAATTAAGTACAATGCTCTGAAGCGTGATCCTTGATCCAGATAATGCCGTGCAAGCCGTGATACGGCAGGAACGAAAAGGGAGTCTTCTCGAACGGATTTTTTGTAAAAATCAATAGCCTCTTCCAACCGTCCAGCCACGCGTGCCATATCCCCCAGAATAAGAAAGATGACTTTTCGATCTTTCCTTGCTTCCTCTTTGGAGACAATTCCCTTGGCGCGAGCCCTTTCCAAAGTATGCAATGCGTCGTTCCAAACATGATTTTTGATTTCAAGATCATATACAGTTCTCAGCAACGCATCGCTTTTGGGCTGAGACTTAACGGCTTCCCGAGCCAGCACCAGAGCCGCCGGAAAATCACCTTGCAAAATTGACTTTTGCATGAGCCCTTGCATTCCCAATAACGCTGTTTCCGCATTCCCCAACAAAGCGCGATAAGCCGTCATGGACTCATCCTCCCCCTTTGCCGCGTGGGCCTGTAGCAGAAGAGGAATTCCCGACTCTTCTGGAGGAAGAAGTTTTTGTGCTCTGTGTGCCAAATAATAAGAGTTCTTTTGATCGCCAGCCGCTGCCGCAACCATTGACCGAATCAAGGCCTGATACCCTTTGGTTCGGCGGCGATTCTGCCGATAACGAAAAAATTCGCGGGGCCATGACGTTATTCTAAATGCAAGTCCCGAAACTGCAACAGTCAACAAGAAGATGGCCAAGATGGCCACCAATAAAAACCCCAAATGACCAGTCAGAACATATTCTTTCCACTCAATACGCACCGCGCCTGGCTGGGTTGCAAGAAACACGGCAATGCCAATAACAACCAAGACCTTTAAGAAGTACCACAAAGAGCGGATCATCTTTTTTGTTTCCTTATGGTTGGTGATGTTGCTGTAAAATAATCATGCCTGATTTGGGATCTTGTACCACGCCTTGCCCGGGAACCATGTTTTGGATTTGGTCCACAATCCCGCCAATTCCCCCTGAATTAACAGTATAAGGCGTTCCGCCTGATCCCCCCCCCATATATTTGAGCCTTTGCAAAACGCCTTGCCCCAACATCTGCTGAAGTTGGTTAGCTAACATAGTCACTTGAGCTTGCTCAAGAAACGGAGCGGTTTTCTCCGCCGCTGGCCCTTCTAACTGCTTAAGAATCTGCACCGCCCCTTCAATATCTCCTTGGTCCAATTTCTTCTGAGCCTCGGCCACTTTGATTTGTGTTTCAGTTCCCAATATAGGAGCTCCTGACTTTTCAACCTTAAGCAGATCGCCAAGCCGCGCAGTCGTTTTTTCTTTAAGAGAAACATCTTCACCTTTAAGCGAAGCCGCAACAATGTCCCCCGTTAAAGAGCGAAACTCTTTGGATAACCCGTTCGGAGTCAAAACGCCCTCTTTGGCCTTCGGAGCCAAACGGTCAATGGCTTTGATTAGCTCAGGATCATCTGTAGCAAGTGTAGCTTTGAGCAACATTAAATCTTGGTCAAACGAATCATTATCTCGCGCCAAGGACTCACGCAGCTGTGCAAGACCAACCAGAATAGCAGCCGCCTTCATATCTTCCGGAGCCACGTCTTGAAAAGTCTCTGCAACAACAGGATCACTTTGGCGCAAATTTTCGAGAGCAGATGTCAACTCTTGAGGATCAACATTTCCTTCTGTTCCGCCCGCGCTCTCGGCTCCCTGCGTTGCCTGCAACAAAGAGCCAATCACCTTGTCTAGCTGAGACCTTCCCTGCGAAGATTGTTGTAACCCAGAAACCTTAGCCATGACCTGTTGCAGACCAAGCGCATTGGCTTGCGCCAAAAACCTATTCATGTGAGTTTCAAGCTTCGCCAGTCGCTGTGGCAACGTGCCAGACTTCAGATCATCCAGAATTCCAGAGTATTGTTTTGCTTGATCGGAAAGACTAGCCACCGTCCCTTGCAGTTCTTCAACTTTTGCTTTGAGATCATCTGGAACCAGAGATTCCGCAATCCCTCCGCTATTTGCAGTCTCGGCCTTCATTTTTTTGATTTCGATTTCCAGATCCTGAATCCGCTGCTCTTGTGCTGAAAGAACTTTAACCTTAGGAGCCATCGCCACAACCGAGCCAATAACAGCCGCCACAATGCAAACCACTCCAGCGACAAACAGAGGCCACCTGATGCTTTGTGGTTTCAAATTCTCCGCTGCACTATGATTTTTGTTCAGAACACTGGACATTGGAATCTCAATATCAGGAGTTTCAAAACTTTCGTCTTTTTGCCCCCCAACCGCGCCAGATAAAAGATCTGTAAGTGTGATTCCGTTTTCAGCCGCCGCCCGCAATAAATCCCCACGACGATTTTCAGGAATAGCTCCCCGTTGTTTCCAACCTTGAACAGTCGTGACCGGAATCCTCATCTTTGTCGCCATGGGCCGAATCCCCCCGAAACGATCAATAATCGCACTGGCATTCTGGATAGGGGGAGAAGAGGGGTCGGTCATTATAAATATTCCTCACAAAAGACTGGATAATTCAGCAAGCAATGCATCGGACTCTGGTGACTTCGCCACCCGAACATCCTTCCACGGAAGATCCGCTAGAGACTCTAGCACTGCGCCAGAGAGAGACAAGAGGTTTATCGCGGACAAAAACGGTAATAAATCGTGCTCAACAAGCAATTCCCTGAGAATATGAGCAGTCCGTGGAGAAAAAACTGTCAGGCTGTGAAGGCGGGATTCTTTAATAGCCGCCACTGTTTCCGGCGATAAAGCAGAAGCCGCTTTTGCGGTATAAGTCACATATTGAGTAATTTTATACTCACATAAACATTCGGACAAAGAGTGACGAATATGCTCCCCACGCAAGTAAACAAGGTGAGAAGAGGGGGGTAATTTTTTTTTGAGTATCCCCATCAATTCAGAAAAATCTCCCGTTGCTGCATAAATTTTCCGAGCCCCGCAAAGGCGAGCTTTATCAGCCGTTGTTTTCCCTACAACAAAAACAGGAACATCCTGCCAAGCAGAAGGAAAGGACTCCTGCAGTGCGTGAGAGCTGGTTAGTACCACCCCATCTGGAGGATTTCCGGAAGCCCAGTCGGTTTTTTTAATCGGAATGATCGTAAGAAGCGGGTCAAGAAGCGGGATAGCTCCAAGAGCCGCAACATCTCTAGCAAAGGATAAACCCTGTTCTTCTGGACGCGTAATAAGAACCAGCGGCAAAGACGTCATTCCGTCAGCAATTCCTCAGGAACACGAGGTTTCAGACGAATCCCAAGAGCCTGCCCCAAAGCAGCAGCTTCCTCATCCGAGTGAATCCCCCCTTCAATGCTGTCTTCATAAAGCGCCGAACCATCTGGAGCAGCTACAGCACATTTGAGAAACATACGGGATCCATTTAGCTGAGCATAAGCCCCAATTGGCGTTCTGCAAGACCCGTCAAGAACCTGCAGAGCCGCCCGCTCGGCTGCGGCTTGGTATCCAGTGCTCGGCACATGAATAGGAGCAAGCAGATTGTGAACCCGTGTATCACCTCGACGCGTTTCAATTCCGATAATCCCCTGACATGCCGCAGGTAAAAATTCATCTGGTTCGAATATCTGCGTCGCGTGGCTCTCTAGGCCCAAGCGTTTTAATCCTGCCAAAGCCAGAAAAATGGCCTGAGCCTGTCCTTGGTGCAATTTTTCAATACGGGTCGGCACGTTGCCGCGCAGAGGAACAACTTTCAAATCAGGCCGCTTGAGAAGAGCAAAAGCCTGCCGCCGCAAGCTTGACGTCCCTACCACCGCACCTATTGGCAGCTCGTCCAAATTTTTGTAGGTTTCAGACAGCAACACATCCCGCGCTTCCAATCTTTCCAGGGTATGTTCAATCACCAAACCTTCAGGAAGAAAAGACGGCATATCTTTTAGGGAATGAACCCCACAATCAATTGTTCCAGCAAGAATTTGTTCTTCTATTTCACGAGCGAAAAGGCCTTTGCCTCCCTTTGCTTCCGCCAAGCGAGTTTCCCCGTGAGAGGGTTTCCAGTCTCCCGAGGTCAGAATTTCAACAACTTGAACATCTAAATTAGGATGAGCTGCCCTGAGGGCCTCCACCACTGCCCCTGTCTGAGCCATAGCCAATTGGGATCCGCGTGTACCAATACGAAGTGTTGCTGACATACCTCTTTGCGCCCAATTTGTAACTATAAAACGAATATCTCTAGGCGTTACGGATAAAGCAATCGCTGTAATTTGGCAATCCACAAGCTTGCGCCTGTCCACAGGAGGGTTTAGATATGTGTGTATGAATATATTGGGAATTGAGACAAGTTGTGACGAAACTGGGGTGGCGATTGTCAACGATCGTCGAGAGATTCTCGCCGACTTGCTCCTTAGCCAAATCGATACCCATACTGTCTTTGGCGGCGTTGTTCCGGAAATAGCCGCCAGAAGCCACCTCGACCACCTTGATCGCTTAATTGCTGCCGCCTTAACAGAGGCCAAACTGCGTTTTCAAGATCTTGACGGAGTTGCAGCCACCAGCGGTCCCGGGCTGATTGGCGGTGTCATGGTCGGTATGATGGCCGGAAAAGCCATTTCTTTGGCAACTTGCAAACCTTTCATCGGTATTAACCATCTCGAAGCCCATTTGCTAACTCCCCGCTTGGTAGAAGATATAAAATTTCCATATCTTGTTTTGCTGGTTTCGGGGGGCCACACTCAAATTCTGGTCGCCGAAGCCATTGGAACCTATCACTTATGGGGTACAACCCGCGATGATGCCGTAGGTGAATGTTTTGACAAATCTGCCAAGTTGATGGGATTGCCCTATCCCGGGGGGCCCAATCTTGAAAAACTGGCAAAAAATTGTTCTGATCCCTCACGGGCTCTCCGCGACTTCCCGTTTCCCATTCCTTTGCAGCATAGCCACGATATGGATTTTTCCTTTTCAGGTTTGAAGACACGCCTACGCAATGTGTTCGAACAACTTTCCAATCCCGATGAAGACGATTTGGCTGATATGGCGTATGCTTTTCAACATACAATTGCCGAGACTTTGTCCCTGCGCGTCCACAAAGCAATGTCACGATTCCAAGAAATTTACCATGTGCAGCAACCTTGTCTCATTGTCTGCGGCGGCGTTTCGGCCAACCAGTATCTTCGGGGCCGATTGAAAGACACCTGCAAAGACTTAGGGTTTGAATTTATGGCTCCTCCCCTCAAATACTGTACCGACAACGGAGTGATGGTTGCGTGGGCAGGCGTTGAACGCTTAAAAGTGGGGCTGACCAGCCCTTTGACTTTGCCTGCTCGCCCTCG
>JAGOQV010000006.1:3920-10241 GCA_018063145.1 Alphaproteobacteria bacterium | reverse complement strand
ATGATGCTGACCTGTTCCAGCATGAAGTCGCGCAATTTCTCTCTCGGCAGTGAACTCGCCAAGGGGTCATCTCTGAATGACATTCTTTCCCGCCGGAAAGCTGTCACCGAAGGTGTACCCACCGCCAAGGCTGCTCATGAACTTGCTCTGCAGCACGGAGTTGAAATGCCGATTGTCTCAAGCGTCTATGCCTGCCTCTATCAAAACCTAGACATCAAGCAAGCTGTCGGACATATCCTAGATCGTCCCGCTCGCAGTGAAGGGGATTAGCGCGCTGACCTCTTCTTGCCAAATCAGATAGACCCGTCTCAAGAACGTGAGCGGGAACTACGCCTAGTTCTGCCATAGCAGCACGAATTGTTTCTTCCCCATAGCTGTAATTGCGACTTCCAACACTTGCATACAAATCTAATGTCTCTGGTGAAACTCTGGCCCCATACTGCGCCCATGCAAAAGCAACCGAGAGTGTTTTGGCCTCGGCTCCGTCTTTATGCCCATCGCCAATATAAAGTGTTTGATCGGGTGTAGCGTTCTGATCTGCCAGAATTTTTGTAAGGTGCGCCGAGGAAGGCTTAAAAACTTTATCCTGCCAAATATGAAGCTTTCCTTCTACTTTTCCTCTAAACTCTGATTCTATCTCGGCAAGATACAAGGACGAGTGAGGAATCGAGGGCTGACAATAAATTCCATCTATCAAACCTAGAAGATCTTCTGGTTGGTCAAATTCTCCGTTTCTTGCAGCATGAACGGCTATCCACCAAAGACGACGCAGAACCGCACAGCTCTCTGCATCGGTTTGAATCGCGATTTTGCATCCCTCGTCCTTCCATTGCTGCAACATTTGGATCGTACCGTCATAGGGAGTGCTCAAAGCTGCGCTCTGCCGCATCCACTCCTCCTGAACGTTCTGCGCCACCGATTGCCAATTGCTTGCCAGTCGAGAAGACTTTAACCCTTGGTCTTCTTCAAACATCCAGTCAATCAGCGAAACTCCATCATTAAACCGGTATTGTCCATGAGTTCGTCGTACAAGGTCATACAAAGCTTCTTTGGAAATATCCAACCTATTTGAAAGGCCCCCCAACAATTTTGTCAGAGAAGTTCCCCAGACATGGAGTGTGTCAATCATCGTATTATCAAGATCCAGAATAATCAGACGTTTGTTCATGGATTATCTCGCACACTTCGCCATTTGGCTACATTCTGATTATGCGCCTCCAGCGTTTCAGCAAAGACATGGCCGCCATTCCCATCGGCTACGAAGTACAGAAATTTGTGT
Source organism: Alphaproteobacteria bacterium (assembly GCA_018063145.1). GTDB lineage: Bacteria > Pseudomonadota > Alphaproteobacteria > Micavibrionales > Micavibrionaceae > UBA1573. Next base: position 8,962 of record JAGOQV010000006.1, on the reverse strand, counting down.
TCCTCAGGGTGCAAAACCGCACCAATCGCCGCCCGCCCGGGGTTAGCAATCGGACCTGGTGGCAGTCCGGCATACAAATAAGTGTTATAAGGGGACTTGTTTTCCATCAAGTCCTTGGTTAACAACCGCCGCCCCAGAGGACCCTGTCCGTTGCTTTGAGGCTTACCTCCGGTTAGGGCATAAATGACAGTCGGGTCCGTTTGCAATTTCATCCCGATCCGCAACCGATTGATAAAGACACCTGCAATCCGGCTTCGCTCTGCAGCCACGCTTGTTTCTTTTTCGACAATCGAGGCCAAAATCAAGGCCTCTTCCGGTGTTTTCAAAATATCTGAAGGAACTCGCTTCTCCCACGCCTCCGCAAGATAGTTCTGCATGGCTTTTTGCATTTGCCTAATTTTAGCAGCCCGATCTTCTCCTGCTTTATAGTAATAGGTATCCGGCAAGAGGCTCCCCTCTTTGGGGATCTCAGTGACCGCACCACTCATTTGCTCAGAGTCACTCAGCAGTGCGACAATTTCAAAACTGGTCAGCCCCTCAGGGATGGTAACTTTTCTTTGATAGGTTTGCCCTAGAGCCAGCTTTTGGACTACGTCTTTCAGGGAGATTCCCTTAGAAAACTCATACTCTCCAGCTTGAAGTTTTCCTCTTTGACCTGTGGCCAAAACCGCCGCTGAGAAAGCCCAGCGGCACGATATAACTTGCTCCCTTTCCAGCTGCTCCCCAATGTCTCGCAAGCCAGTCCCTCTGGAAATATCAACAATCTTAGATGAGACAAGCGGGCCTTCAAGCTGCCAAAGGCTCCACGCATTTTCAAATAGCAGAAATCCAGCGAGGAAGAAAATCGCTAGAATAACACCCAAACGCTTTTTCATGAATTAAACGGCTTTCAAAACCAAAGACGCATTTGTTCCACCAAACCCAAAGGAGTTTGAAAGGACAGTCCGCACTTTCTTTTCTTTGGCTACATTTGGAACCAGATCAATTCCACGGCATGATTCCGAAACATTTTCGAGATTAAGCGTTGGGGGGATCATTCCTGTTTCAATTGCCTTAACAGAGTAAATTGCCTCAACCGCACCCGCCGCCCCCAGAAGGTGGCCAATTGCAGATTTGGTCGAAGACATCATCACCCCGTCAATGGCACTGCCAAAAATCCGTTTAACTGCACCACACTCAATACCATCCCCCAAAGGAGTCGACGTCCCGTGAGCATTGATATAGTCAACATCAGAAGGATTGATCTCAGCACGCGCTAGAGCTGCCCTCATGGCGCGAAACCCTCCATCCCCGTTTTCAGCAGGAGAGGTGATGTGATATGCATCACCAGAAAGGCCATAGCCAATCACTTCGGCATAAATTTTCGCTCCGCGTTTCTTCGCATGCTCATATTCTTCAAGAATGACGATTCCCGATCCTTCCGCAATCACAAACCCGTCCCGCCCCTCGTCAAAAGGACGTGAAGCCCCCGCTGGGTTGTCATTGTAAGAGGTTGACAAAGCGCGGCAGGCCGCAAAAGAAGCAAGGCCCAATCGATTCACCGCCGCCTCTGCTCCGCCCGCCACCATGACATCGGCATCTCCCAATATAATCAAGCGAGATGCATCGCCAATGGCATGAGAACCAGAAGCACAGGCCGTTACCACCGAGTGGTTGGGGCCTTTGAAGCCGTGCTTGATCGACACATGACCAGAAGCCAAGTTAATGAGCATGGCCGGAATCGCAAAAGGCGACACGCGGCGCGGACCCTTTTCAGCCAAGACGATAGAAGTTTCATAAATGCTTTGCAGCCCACCAATGCCAGAACCAATCATCACGCCGCTGCGTTCTTGGTCTTCAACTGTTTCTGGTTTCCAGCCGCTATCAGCCACCGCTTCGTCCGCAGCAGCCATCGCATAGAGGATAAAAGTATCAACTTTCTTCTGTTCTTTGGGAGCAAGAGTAAGGTCAGGGTTGAATCCGTCAGGATCGCCTTCCGATGCGTAAGGGACCATGCCCGCCACTTGCGAAGCCATGTCTGCAACGTCAAAGCGTTCGATCCTGCGCAAACCGCTTTTTCCGGATGTAATAGCCGCCCAGTTGCGCTCTACCCCAACGCCCAAGGGGGAGACCATACCCATACCTGTAATAACAACACGTCTCATGATGCCCAATTGTACCAAGAAAAAGGGCCGCGCCAAGAGCTTTGGCAAGAACGGCCCCTTTTTTGAGTTGATAAATTACGCAGCTTTGGAGGAAATGAAGCTAACCGCATCGCCAACCGTTTGAATTTTTTCGGCGGCGTCGTCAGGGATCTCCACGTTGAATTCTTCCTCAAAGGCCATGACAAGTTCAACCGTATCAAGGGAATCAGCCCCTAGATCATCAATGAAACTTGCGGCTTCGGTCACTTTTTCGGCATCAACACCGAGATGTTCGACCACAATCTTTTTAACGCGTTCAGCAATATCGCTCATTTTTTGTTTCCGTATTGGTTTGACTTAAGTTTTCAGAACGGCTCGAACTTAACCAGCCTTTTTCGCATTTGCAAGAGAGAAAGTGGACAAAGCCACAAGGCTTTCTTAAACAAAGACGATAATTAGTTTATGTAATCACCGCTCCGCCCATTCTCTCCCTACATAAAATAACGCAGTGCAAGATAAATATTCCCAATTATAATCGTTAGAATAGTCAAGGGAAAGCCGTGAGCTATATATTTCATGAACGAAATACTATGCCCCGCCCGTTGTGCGTAAGAAGCTACCATAACATTGGCACTCGCCCCGATCAAGGTCCCGTTCCCTCCAAGGCACGCACCAAGAACCAGACTCCACCACAAAGGATCAAGCTTGTCTGCCCCCCCGAAAGTATCCGCCATGTTTTGGATAATCGGGATCAGGGTTGCCACAAAAGGAATGTTATTGATAAAAGCCGAAAAGAACGTTGAGGCCCATAGAATGACATAGCCTGTCTTTGCAAAATCACCATCCGTTATTTTGGTAATCTGGTCAGCAACAAGGCTAAGAATCCCCGTATTTTCAAGACTCGCAACAACAATAAATAAGCCCATGAAGAAGAAGATGGTATCCCATTCAACTTCATGGAAAGCTTCGTGGACTTTCTCGTTTTTCTCCGACAAGCGATGCCCCCACCCATCAAGAAACATCAACAAGCTTGCCCCCGCCAAGGCCACAGTCCCAGTTTCAACATGAAACAGGTTGTGTCCAACCGTAAAGCCAAACAAAACCAATGCCAGCACCACAAAAGATTTGACCAACAGAACATGGTTTTTCAAAGCTTTGGCCGGTTCATAACGCAACAGATGCGCCCGCGCTCTCATAGATGTTTTAAGGCGACGCCCCCAAATCGAATCGAACACAAATAACAGCACTGCAATATTTACCAAAATAACCGGCCCCATGTTCACCATAAAATCCACGAAGCTCAAACCAACCGCAGAGCCAATCAAAATATTAGGCGGATCACCGATCAGTGTGGCCGTCCCTCCGACATTCGAGAAAATAATTTGTGAAAGCAGGAAGGGATAAGGGTTCAGCTTTAATTGTTCCGTCAGCAACAAAACAATTGGCACGATCAGCATAACGGTCGTCACGTTATCAAGAAAGGCCGAAAAGACAGCCGTAATAAGAGACAAAACAATAAGAAGGCCACGAGGTGAGGCCCGAACCATCTTAGCCGAAACGATTGCAACATACTGAAAAATGCCTGTCTGTTTCATGATGCCAACAATGACCATCATGCCAATCAACAAGAACAACGTATTAAAATCGATTGCCTTAATCGCCTCTTCCTGATTCAGAATGCCCAGCAAAATTGCGATAGATGCCGCAATCAAGGCAATAACCGCCTGATTCATTTTCTCAGCAATGATTACGGCGTAAACCATCGCCATAATTCCAACCGCTACAAACGAAGCAGGAATACCAAATATCGTCGCGCTGACGACTTCGACTTCATTCATCATTAAGAACACACCCTAACTTAAAATAAGTTTCTCTAAAGTTACGCCGTCACTTGTTCTGCTACAAGCTTTTGCCGGACCATATACCAGCACAATCTCCTCAAGCAAGAAAATTGTAATTTGTATTAAGAAATGAGACGCCTAGCTCAATATATTTGTTTCTTTTGGCATATTTTTATGCTATTTTCGCTTCGATTTTCTTGTATATAGGAAGATCCACGAGAATAAAAATTCCGTGTTCTACCTCATCAGAAACAATTCTCAAACCCCGTCAGGTCTTACACCTTGCGGGGTTTTTGTTGCTAAAGTGAAACAAAGGTGACATTTGCACGGCTTCGCCGTATAACGGTTCTATGAAATACCTTTCAACCCGCGGAACCACCCCTCCTGCTTCTTTTCTGGATGTTCTGATGTCCGGACTGGCCTCTGATGGCGGACTCTTTGTGCCCGATCATTGGGCTTCTCTGCCAAAGTTTTCCGGAAAAGAAAGCTATATCGAGATTGCCGCACAGGTGATCGGCCCCTATACCGATGGAGATATATCGCGCTCCGAACTCCTTGCTCTCCTAGAAGACACATACAACGACAAGGTTTTCATGGGGGGACATCCAGCACCCTTATGCCCTCTTGATGAGTACACCTTTTTGATGGAGCTGTTTCACGGACCGACTTTGGCATTCAAAGATGTTGCCCTCCAGCTTCTAGGACGCTTGTTTGATCTAGCCCTACAAAAAAGCGGCCAGCATCTAACCATTATAGGGGCCACATCCGGAGATACTGGGTCGGCAGCGATTGAAGCCTGCAAAGGACGCGAGAATATCACTGTTTACATTCTGCACCCGCATGGACGGACCTCCGAAGTGCAGCGACGTCAAATGACCACAGTTCTTTCTGAGAACATCCATAATATTGCAATCGAAGGCAGCTTCGATGATTGTCAAGCCCTCGTCAAACAAGCCTTCAGCGACCCTGACCTGCGTGCGAAGAAAACTCTTTCCGCCATCAACTCAATTAACTGGGCTCGAATTATCGCCCAGACTGTCTATTACGTATGGGCGGCTTCTCAATTCGAAAAACCAGT
>JAGOQV010000006.1:0-3820 GCA_018063145.1 Alphaproteobacteria bacterium | reverse complement strand
TAATGACCCGTCCCGAACGTTTGAGCGTTCTTCCCAATGATTTTTCAAAGGTGAAATCCTTTATTCTTAAAAGTTAGGATAACAAAATGCCAATCGCCATGACCACCCTGCCCAGCGGCCTTCGTATCGTAACCGACAAGGTAGAGTCCATGGAAAGCATTGCTCTTGGCGTCTGGGCTGCCGTTGGCACGCGCCATGAAAACCTCTTGGAAAACGGGGTGGCTCACATGGTGGAACACATGATGTTCAAAGGAACACCAACAATGTCCGCCCAGAAAATTGCCGAAGTAATCGAGGATGTTGGCGGACATATGAACGCCTATACCGGACGGGAGATGACGGCTTACTATACTCACCTTCTCAAGGAAGATATGGACCTTGCTCTTGGTGTTCTTGCCGACATGATTCAAAACTCCACTATGCCCGAAGACGAGGTCGAACGCGAACGCGGTGTGATTCTTCAAGAAATCAAAATGTACGAAGATGACCCAGATCAACTGGTCCATGACCACTTCCAAGAAGCCGCTTACCCCAACCAATCCTTGGGGGCATCAGGCCTTGGTACAAGCAGCATTATTTCAGGAATGAAACGCAAAAGCCTGATGGACTATACCTCTCACCACTACACCGCCCAAAATCTGGTTGTCTCGGCAGCAGGGCCCATAGATCACACGAATTTCGTAGAAAAAGTAACCAGCCGCTTTGACCACCTGCCGCAAGGCACCAGCAAACCGTACGTTCCAGCTCATTATAATCCGCGCCCCAGCCTGTGCGAACGCCCCACAGAACAGGTTCATTTGATTTTAGGCTTCAAAGGCGTTGCCCGTAAAAATCCCCACTATCCGGCCATTCGCTTGCTCTCTGCCTTGTTGGGCGGAGGGGCGTCTTCAAGACTTTATCAGGAAGTTCGAGAAAAACGAGGGCTTGTTTACTCGATACAGTCTTTTCAGGATTCTTTCCATGATGACGGCCTTTTCGGAATTTATGCAGGAACAGGGCCAGACTTATTACCTCAAATGATGCCTGTCATTCTAGACGAATTAAAATCCGTCATGGATAACGTGACCACAACGGAACTAACTCGCGCCAAAACCCAGATCAAAGCAGGTGTTTTAATGGCGAGAGAAAAAATGATGACCCGCGCCGACCAGCAAGCCCGCCACGTTATCAATTTCGGCAAGCCTTTTTCTGTCGAAGAAATGGTGGCTAAAATTGATGCTGTTACTCCAGAGGATGTTTCCCTGCTTGCACAAGATGTCTTTACATCTCAACCTACCCTAGCTGGTATAGGTCCTCTTAAAAATTTGATTTGTTACGATGATCTGTGCAAAAAACTTGCGGCGTGACTTAAGCGTGACCGCTTTGCGCAGAAAGTAACAATGGGTCAACCCCCAAACGCGCAAAAGCGCGGTCCCACTTGTCACCTGTCGGGGTAGAAAAAATCAAATCGTGGTCAGCAGAAGCTACCAACCACGCATTCTCCTGTAGTTCTTGCTCTAATTGCCCAGCCCCCCATCCAGAATAGCCAAGAATAAAAAGCAGATCTTGTGGCCCCTTTCCCGTCGCCACGTCACGCAGGGCTTCGAGCGTTCCCGTTACTCCAAAACGATCCAAAACCTTCAGTGTATCAGGCTCTTCGAAGTCTAAAGTATGCAGCAAAAACCCACGTCCGGTATCCATCGGACCTCCACTCAAAATCGGCAAATCAAGTGGGGCTCGTTCATTCGAAGGAATACTCATCTCCTTGAGAATTTTCCCCAAAGTCAGGTCTGTAACTGGGTGACTGAGCACCAACCCCATCGCCCCTTCTTCGGTATGCGAACAAACCAGAATGACCGCCCTCGCAAAGCGAGGATCGGCGATTGAAGGTGCCGCAAGCAAAAGCTGACCAGTGAGATAAAAATCCTTCATCGCGTATCATTTCTTTGGAAGTCTTTACGCGCATTATAAAGCCTCTTCCGGCCCTTTGTCTATGCGGTCACAGCCCGTTGTAAAGACCGTATATGAGCCACAATCTCGGGCCATGATGAGAAAGCTTCCGTAACCCCGAGGGTTTTCAGTTCCTTTTCTGTAACCTCCGGCGCATGAGAAACACCTGTATAGCCAATGACATACATTCCGGCGGCCAGCCCTGCCTTTGCCCCCGTGGGAGTATCTTCAATCACGATTGTTTTTGTTGACGAAACTCCCATCCGCGCTGCCGCATACAAAAAGAGATCAGGCGCCGGTTTTCCCCGCTCCACAAGCTCCTTGGTAAAGATTTGATCGGGCGAGAAGATGTGGCCAAGACCAATCGCCCTCACCGAACTCTCCACAAGTTCGGGCTCCCCGTTTGAGGCAACACAAACACGAAAATCTCCGGCTAGACTTTCTACCGCCGCAACCGAATTTGGAGTCGGTTTCAGAAACTCGGCCTGAAAAACATTAACTTTCGTAATAAAGAGATCAACAAAAGATTCCGGCAACTTAGTTCCGTTTTCTTTCTCCACGCTTTCCCGAATAGCCTGCGTGGTTCTTCCAACGTAATTCTTAAAACAATATTCGATTGTATATTGCGAATACCCCAGATCAAAAAGAACCTCGGAAACCGCTTTGTTATTGAGGTACTCAGAATCACTCAAAGTTCCGTCACAATCAAAAATAATCAGATCATAAGCCATCAAATCATCGCCATGCCGCCGTTAACGTGAAGCGTTGCGCCGGTGACGTAGCCGGCCTCTTCACTGGCCAAATAAGAAACCGCAGCAGCAATATCCCCAGCAGCTCCCATGCGCCCCATTGGAATGGTGGATGAAATTTTTGCCTTTTGATCTTCAGTCAAAACCTCGGTCATGCTAGTTGCAATAAAGCCCGGGGCAACACAATTGACGGTAATATTGCGACTAGCAATTTCCTGTGCCATTGCCTTGGACCAACCAATCATACCAGCCTTGGACGCCACATAATTGCACTGGCCAGGATTGCCCATGACTCCGACAACCGATGCAATGTTAATAATGCGGCCCCAGCGACGTTTCATCATGCCCCGCTGAACAGCCTTGGCAAGGCGAAACGTAGCCGTCATATTAACCGCAATCACCTCGTTCCATTCTTCGTCTTTCATACGCATGGAAAGGTTGTCGCGAGTCAAACCGGCATTGTTCACCAGAATGTCAATCTGGCCGAGGCTTTTCTCCGCTTCTAGAACCAGAGCTTCCACAGCTTCTGGGTTTCCCAAATCCGCCGGAATAACAAAGGCACGCTCTCCCAAATCTGCCGCAAGAGCGTTCAGTTTATCAACATTACGACCCGAAATGCCCACACGCGCACCTTGTGCGTGAAGAGCACGCGCAATCGCTTCGCCAATACCGCCTGTTGCTCCGGTAACCAAAGCTGCTTTTCCCGTCAAACTGAACATCATTTTTTCTCTTTTCTGTTATTTTAGTTTCTCAATCAACATTTCTACTTGTTCCGGTGTACCAACGCTCTCAGTCACCACATCTTTTTCAATCCGTTTGATGAGGCCGGCGAGAACCTTTCCCGCTCCCAGCTCAATCATTTCCGAGACGCCCTGTTCCTTCATCCACATAACCGACTCGCGCCACCGCACGGTTCCCGTGATTTGTTTCACAAGAAGCTCACGAATCACAATCGGATCATCAACAGCAGAGGCCGTGACATTGGCCACAAGCGGCACGCAAGGTGGAGAAATCAGCGTTGCAGACAATGCCTCGCCCATTGTCTTAGCCGCAGGAGTCATCAACTGACAGTGAAACGGAGCACTAACCGGAAGAATCAAAGCACGTTTAGCCCCGCGCTCTGTTGCCAACTGCATAGCAAT
>JAGOQV010000005.1 GCA_018063145.1 Alphaproteobacteria bacterium | reverse complement strand
CGATCAATTTCTTCCTTTGCTTCCTCCCAGTCGCAAACAGGGGCCTGACAAGACCGCGCCATTGTTCCAGCATCCCCTGTTCTGAGTGCTTCCCTAGGTGAATCTTGCTGTTTGATAGCTTCTTGCAGTTCACGGCTGCGAATGGAGGCAGTTCCGATTTTGGCAACAACAATGCCAGCAGCAATATTCGCAAGACTTGCTGCCTCGACGAGATTGGCTCCTGCCGCCAGCGCCGCCGCAATCGTAGCAATCACCGTATCTCCTGCACCTGAAACATCATAAACTTCCTGCGCCCGCGTCCGCAGATGAACAGGTCTCTCGAAGGTTCCTGTTTCTGTGTTTTGCTGAAGAATCGTCATCCCATCTTGAGAACGTGTTGCCACAACACTTGCAATTCCAGAAGCGCGTATGACCGTTTCAGCAGCTATCACAACATCGTCATCTTCAGACGTGGCAAGACCTCCTGCGGCTTCCGAGAGCTCCTTGCGGTTTGGCGTAACCACACTGGCTCCCTTATACTTTTTGTAGTCATTGCCTTTTGGATCAACAAGGATAGGGATTCCTTTTTCCTGTGCCAGAGATATTGCCAGATCAAGGACAGTGGGGGTCAGAACTCCCTTTCCGTAGTCAGAGAGAATGAGCGCGTCTTGAGATACAAGCAAATTTGTGAGGGATTCAATAATCTTCGTTTCTAACTCTTTGGGGAAAGGCGTACCCCGTTCTTGATCGACACGAAGTAATTGTTGGTGTCCAGCCAGAAAGCGGGTTTTTATGGTTGTGGGAATTTCTGGCAGAGGAATGAGGTGGTCTCCGCTAGCTCCAGCGGCTTCAACCAATCCCCTTAAAAGGTCTCCCTCGTAATCCTCTCCAATAACCGAGAGAAGTTCGGCTCGCACACCAAGACCATGCAAATTGGCCAAAACATTCCCACTTCCTCCCAACATCCGACTTTCACGACGGACAACCAAGACAGGAACGGGGCTTTCTGGTGAAATTCGTTCAACATCACCATAGACAAATCGGTCCAGCATCAAGTCGCCAATCACCAAAACACGGACATTTCCCATGCGGGAAACCAATTCTGTCATATTTTCGGAAGAGGTCATTAAGGGACTCCGGATAGAGGTATCGCCAAAACATAAAAAACAGGGAAACCTAGGTTTCTTTTGACAGAATATTTATGGTTTGTCAATCTTTCCAGTGTTTAATGAGAGGGTAAGAAAAAGTGCGAAATTAAAGCACATAAAAAATAACAGAATGGTAAAATATAGGGACCAAAAGGGGACATCATGGATAAAAACAATGATGGCGTGTATCTGCCAAAAAACAAGGGAATTCTGAGGAACATCAAGGCCTATCTCGACCGCAACCGGATGGGAGAGTTGCTGGTTCTGCGCGAGAGGCTCTCTCCGTGGCAACTCAAGGAGGCTTTGTCGCGTCAACAATTAGAACGGCGGCCTCTCGGTCAGATTCTGGTTGAGGAAGGTTGGGTTACGCAAGGTCAGATTCGCTGGACGCTCGCAACTCAAGCTGCCTTGCGCTGCGGGGCGGCTGTGGTCACCCTTCTCGTATCGGCTTCGTCCTTACACACACGGCCCGCATGGGCGGGGTCTTCGCTGAAAGAGGGACAGAACACGATGGTTCAGGTTTCCTATAGTCCCGATGTTACAGACTACGCTCTGTTTGGGACAGGAGAGCGGAGATCAACCGACCTGAGTGCCTTTTCAAAGTGGAAATCCGTCTTTGACCGATTTAGCTATGAAGCTCGGTCTGCTTCGAGCAATGCCGTCCTAGTCGAATGGAAAGATAATCTTCGGCAGTTCAAAAACCAGCCGATTGAACAGATGGCTTCCAACGTCAACGATATGGTGAACCGCGTCCGCTATATCAGCGATAGCCGGAACTGGGGTAAGTCAGATTACTGGGAGACTCCAACCGAGTTCTTCTCCAGAGGAGGGGACTGCGAGGATTTTGCCATTACCAAATACGCATCCTTGCGAGCACTTGGAGTGCCAGATAGCCATATGAGGTTGGCGGTGGTGAAAGACACCCAAAAGGGTATCCCTCATGCGATTTTGATTGTGTATACCGAATCGGGTCCGATGGTTTTAGACAACCAGATCAAGCAAATGAGGCGAGCAGACTCCATCGCGCATTATAAACCGATCTTTTCAATCAATCGGAGCGCGTGGTGGCTTCATACAAGTCGGGGCAGCTCAACCCAGATCGCTTCAGCTAGGTAGAAGGTCGGGTTATTCCACCCACGCTACACGCAAAATATTCGTTGACCCGGGGGTTCCGAAAGGAACCCCCGCAGTCATGACGAAACGATCCCCTTTCTTGGCAACTTCTTCTTCCCCAACGCGATGTTGAGCAATGAGAACCGCATCTGAAAAACTCTTGGCTTCATGAACTTCAATGGCATGAACTCCATAGGAAACAGCTAAACGTCTGGCAGTCGCGATGTTTTGTGTCATGACCACAACTTTCATCGCGGGGCGTTGCCGGACAGCCCGCAGAGCCGTTGAACCCGATGTTGTATAGGTAACAATACAAGAAGCCTTCAAGTCGTGGGCCACCTGATCTGCCGCAATGGTAATCGCGTCTGAAGCATCGTTTTGACGTGCATTGGGATGATCGGCATCAATTAAACTGCGATATAATTCATCTTGTTCAACGCGGCGGCAAATGCGGTCCATAATTTGAACGGCCTCAAGAGGATACTGACCAGCGGCTGTTTCAGCAGAAAGCATAACAGCATCTGTTCCATCAAAAACCGCTGTAGCCACATCGTTAGCTTCTGCGCGTGTGGGGGAGGGATTCTCGATCATGGACTCAAGCATTTGGGTTGCAACCACAATCGGTTTCCCAGCAAAGCGAACAGCACGCACTACTTTTTTCTGCACAATAGGAACTTCTTCGGGCGGAATTTCAACACCCAGATCTCCCCGCGCCAACATCACGCCATCCGCAAGAGCAACCATTTCATCGAGGTAATTAAGGGCAGAAGGTTTTTCAATTTTAATGAGAAGGGCTGCACGGCCAGCAATAAGCTGTTTGGCTTCAGCAACATCTTCGGGACGTTGGACAAAAGACTGGGCAATCCAGTCAACCCCCATACCAATGGCGGCTTCCAGATCAATGCGATCTTTGGGAGTCAGCGGAGAAATAGGCAAAACAACACCCGGGACATTAAATCCTTTGTTATTAGATAAGGCCCGTCCGGAAATAATTTGTCCAACCAAATAGTCAGGACCTTGTTCTACGATCTCCATGCGAACTTTCCCATCATCAAGCAAGATAAATGACCCGGGTTTCATGGCCGCAATCACCTCGGGATGGGGAAGGTTTACTCGGGTTTCATCGCCGAGTTCGGAACTCAAGTCTAGGCGAATCTTTTGTCCCGCCGTTAAAGATATTTTTCCGTCCTTAAATTTTCCAACTCTTAGCTTCGGCCCCTGTAAATCACCAATAATACCAATTGGTCGGCCTGTTTCTTGTTCGACTTTGCGAATAATATCTACACGCGACTGGTGGTCACTATGTTCTCCGTGGCTAAAATTCAGGCGAAAAACATCAACTCCTGCCAAAAAAAGTTTCCGAATCATCTCTTCGGAGGCCGAAGCGGGGCCGAGGGTCGCAACAATTTTTGTTTGGCGGGAACGAATAATTTTTGTCATTTGATTTTACACTTCCGATTCTGTCTCTGGATTTATTGAGCCCTTTTATCACGCGATTTCTACTTGGTCACCTTGTAAAGTGCAAATAAAAACAGTTGTTTCACAGGAAGAACCCTTATAATCTTGGCCACTATGATGGGTCATGACTCTTTTTCCTCTCAAAAGGGGAACGTCTTATTTCTTATTTTGATTGCCGTAGCATTGTTCGCGGCCCTTTCCTACGCGATTTCACAGACCATGCGCCAAGGAAGTGGGGGAGTTTCCGAGGAAAAGAGTAGAGTCGAAAGCGTCTATATCCACCAATTTCCAACATCTGTTCGTCAGGCCATTGTCCGAGTCAAGCTCTCTCATGAGCTCACCAATACTGATATTAGTTTTGCTCACCCGGGAACGGTCGCTTATGGAGTTTTTGGTACGGACCCCGCAAAGGAAGTTTTCCATCCACAAGGGGGGGGCATCCCCTATCAGGCTGTTCCAGCAGGGGTAAATGACGGATCAGATTGGATTTTTAACGGATCACTCGAAATTGATGGTATAGGCAGCACAGATGGAACAGGAGCAGGGTCTGATCTTGTCGCCTTTTTGCCTGGAATTAGTTTAGACACTTGTCGCTATGTTAATAAAGGGTTCTCGGGAAGTTTGGCCACACCCGTCAACGTCACAGTTGCTGGAGAAACAACGGTTTTTACCGGAGCTTTCAGTTACGCCGCTACTATTTCTGATCCGGCTTTGAACGGAAAAGCGGCTTTTTGTTACCGATCAACAACCCTCAATAAATATGTTTACTACGAAGTGCTGATTGAACGGTAAGTGATTCGGTATTCCGCGAATCACCTTATCTCTTGGTTTTCTGCGATATTCTCGAATCGTGAAATTTATTTACAAGATTCCCGAAAAGTAAATTCAGTCTCAAATTCCAGTAATTTTGAAATATGCTTGCTTTTTTGAGTTGTCCCCGATTCCCACAGCTCTCGATAACTTGTTGAATCACTTTGACTTCCACGGAGGGGTCTGGTCTTGTGGCTCTTGCCAGAGCGGTTTTTTTGGTGACAATTATTTTGTTCGTAAGAACAATATGTAGTAGGTTACCAAGTGTATGTATCACAATAGGTTGTGGGTTCCCCATTTCCTAACTTTCACGAAGAACCAGATTTTTTGAAACCCAGCCTCGCTGTGCTTGTTAGAGCGAGATTGTTAAGAAGGCGAAACCATGTTTGATGTTGCACAAATGGAACGGGGAAATCGGGTCACAATTGACCGATCTCGCGATTCGAAACTCACTCCGTTCGGCATTGCAACGCTGGTGGATCGTTACTTGCTCCCCGAGGAAAGCCCCCAAGACCTTTTTGCGCGGGTAGCTATGTATTACGGCAACGACAATGCCCACGCTCAGCGGATTTACGAGTATATTTCCAAGCTGTGGTTTATGCCTGCTACGCCGATTCTCTCAAATGGGGGGACCAGCCGCGGTCTTCCTATCTCCTGCTTCCTGAATGAATCGGGAGATTCACTTGAAGACATTGTTTCTTTATGGAACGAAAACGTTTGGTTGGCCTCTTTGGGCGGCGGGATTGGGTCTTATTGGGGCAATGTGCGTTCAATTGGCGAAAAAGTTGGGCGCAATGGTAAGACTTCGGGAATTGTTCCGTTTATTCGGGTCATGGATTCCCTCACTCTGGCCATTTCTCAAGGCTCACTGCGCCGAGGATCCGCTGCAATTTACCTACCAATCGATCATCCGGAAATTGAAGAATTCATTGAAATTCGTCGTCCGACAGGGGGGGATCCAAACCGGAAAGCCCTCAATCTGCACCACGGAGTTTTGGTGTCCGATGCCTTTATGCACGCTGTAGAGCGGGATGAAGAATGGGCACTACGCTCTCCCAAAGATAAAGCTGTCATCAGCAGGGTTAAAGCCCGCGACCTTTGGATTCGCTTGCTGACCGCTCGGATCGAAACAGGCGAGCCTTATTTGGTTTATATCGACCACGTCAATGACCGGATTCCAGAACATCACAAAATGGCGGGATTGAACGTCAAAATGTCCAATCTATGTTCTGAAATCACCTTACCAACCGGACGCGACCATCTGGGAAATGACCGCACAGCGGTTTGCTGTTTGTCGTCTCTCAACCTTGAAACATTCGAGGAATGGCAGGATCACCCGACTTTTATCGAAGATGTGATGCGTTTTCTGGACAATGTCCTTTCGGACTTTATCGCGAAGGCTCCGGATTCTATGAAGCGCGCCAAGTACGCTGCGATGCGCGAACGATCGGTTGGATTAGGGGTCATGGGTTTCCACTCTTTCCTACAGATGAAAATGATTCCTATGGAATCCGTGATGGCCAAGGTCTGGAACCGCAAAATGTTCCAGCACATCAAGCGTCAGGCAGATGATGCCTCGGTTAAGCTGGCCCATGAACTCGGTCCTTGCCCTGATGCAGCGGATTACGGGGTCATGGAAAGATTTTCGAATAAAATGGCCATTGCGCCTACGGCTTCGATTTCTATTATCTGCGGAGGAGCCTCTCCCGGGATTGAGCCAAACGCTGCCAATGCTTACACGCATAAAACCTTGTCGGGGTCTTTTGCGGTTAAAAACCCGTATCTTGAAAAAATTCTAGCGGAAAAGGGACTTAATACAGATGACGTTTGGTCCTCGATCTTTACCAATGAAGGATCTGTTCAGCACCTTGACTTCCTGAACGCAGACGAAAAAGACGTGTTCAAAACAGCCTTTGAAATCGATCAAAGATGGTTAATTGAACACGCCGCCGACCGCACGCCTTTTGTCTGTCAGGCCCAATCTCTCAATGTCTTTCTGCCGGCCAATGTTCACAAACGGGATCTGCACCAAGTTCACTGGGAAGCATGGGCTAAGGGGGTCAAATCCCTGTACTACTGTCGGTCTAAATCTATTCAACGTGCGGAAAGCGCTGCCAGCTGGCAGCGTGCCAAGGATCTTAAAGCTGCGAATGAACAGCTGGAACTCGGCGCGGCGACTGAGCCGAAGAAGTACGAAGAGTGCCTTGCCTGTCAATAAACCAAAACCACGGCAAAAAATAACTTGCAATTGAGATTTCTTTAAGTTTATTATTCATAACTTAAAAGAGGAGAATTGTGATGGCACATCAAAAGGCTGGTGACTTTAACCAACGTGCGCAAGGCATATTAGAGGCATTGGACAACGCAAAGCCCGAAGAGGTTGCCCCTCTCGCTACTTCTTTTGTGGAAGAAGCTGTCAAAAGCGGTGGAAGTAATTACCCCGAGCTTTGCAAGGATTTTGCAGGGACTTTGGCAAAAGTGATTCCCGATTCAGAAACTCGCGCTTCCCTTGTGAGCAGTCTGTTGAACCTTTGCCAAGAAGGAAGCGATTCTTTGACACTTCAACTTTACCGGATCATTGGCGAAAATCACGAGCGCGCACCCCTCCCCTCCCCTAGCTAATTTTTCCTCCCCCCGTCCTTAAATCCCTTCTGGTTTTGCAGGAAGGCGGCGTATAAGATGAGGGGACAGGAGGAAAAGATGAGTTTTATTGCCAAACATATTGTTGGTTCCGATGAACGAGTGGTAACGATCACGCGCTTGCACTGGATCTACGCAGTTAAGGGCCTGATGTGGTTTTTGTTCTTGGCAGGATTTGGCTTCGCCGCTGACTGGGGAATCCATTTTCTCAGCGAAGGGAGTGGGCCCATTGTTTTATTTCCTTACATTCCTTTCTGGATTCAATTTAATGCCGTCCTTGTCTTGTTTTTGGTCACAGGGATTCTGGTTCTTTGGGTCTATGTTATCAAGCTTTTGTCCACCGAGATTGTTTTAACCAACAAACGGGTTGTCTATAAACGCGGCCTTATTTTTGTTGAGGTGGAAGAAATTTCCCTTGATGAAATATCTTCCGAAACCGTCAATCATGGCTTTTTAGGAAGTTTTTTGAGCTATGGAACTATCTTTCTGGATATGCGCTTTGTGGGAGATGTTCATCTGCCAACGGTCAAAGATCCCTATAATCTCGTGAAGGGAATTAACCGGATGAGGGGCGCCCTTCACACAAAGCCTATACTGTAGAACTATCGGGATAGTAGTACATGGAAGTAGTGATAGGAGTTATCGCTCGCGCATGTCACACAGCCTTGGTAAGAGGGCAAGACACTGAAGGTCGTTTTGTCGAGCATATTGGGCGTTGTATCAAAAGTTCCGGTAAAGCGGTTGACGGCAGCTCCTTGGACACAATCAGGTGAAGCTCCACTTGAGTCGTCAAGAGGTTGCGTTCCAGCGGTGAAGCCTAATTGAGCGTTTATTACTTTGCAAAATTCTTGCGTAACGTTAGGCAGAACAGCAATCAACTCTGATTGGTCAGACCCGACTTCGGGAATATCGCTGGTGCCATAGAACTCCCATTTACTCCCGTCATTTACCCCACTTGGTGGAAGCCTGTAAGTTGCCATTCCACCAGTTTCTGAAAAAATCTGAAATGTTGGGTTGGTGGTGATGGTTCCGTATTCAGCTGGAGCATCGGGGTGGGCGAAGCGAATATCGCTTTCACTGACACGGTTGCCAATGAGGATTCCAACGGCTTTTTCGACTTCGCCGGCGTGCCTTTGTACTTCTCCGGCGCGGATAACTAAATTCTCCGAGTCTATATTGTCTTTCATGTTCCCTGTATTGCGCAGGGCAACAGTTAGAAGGCCGACCAGAACAATGCCGATTAAAACATAGAAAAGAATATTCCCGCGTTGATGAGACATTTTGTCCCTTTCCTAATTGGCTTGGGGTGAAATGGGAAGGCACTCCGAAAGATACTTACACGCTTCAATCGCTTGATCTTTGCTGAATCCGCTAAGCCGCGCTCGAAACACCCATGTTGCTTCGGTGGTCCGCAAAGGAACAACCAAGGGATTCGCACGTGCCAAGTGGGAGGGAAGTTTTCGCATTGCTTGATATAAGGCTTGATCGGTCGCAAGGCGCGATTGGTACGCGCCAATTTGCACCGACCATGTTCCATTACTCAAAGGACTGGCCGAGAAGGCCTGAGAAGACGAAGGGTCGGCAGCAGCAGATTGAATAGGCTGGGCAAACTGGGGAACCTCTGGAACAGCAGGAGGTGGAGTTGAAGCAGCGGGTGAGGTCAGGACAGGCGGCACAACAGGATCAACCCGCTTGGTTTCCACAGGAAGAGTTGGCGATATATTTTTAGGAACACTCCGCCGCATTTTAACTTTCTCGAATCCATCGTCAAGCAAGTCCGCCATACGCGAATTTCTGGAACTGGTACTCTGTCCGCCAAAAACAACACCAATCAGACGATGATTGCCTCGCTTGGCCGAGGCAACAAGGTTAAACCCAGAAGCGGCGACATATCCTGTTTTTATCCCATCCATGCCCTGATAGCTTTCCATCAAATGGTTATGGTTGCGAAAAAGTCTTCCATTGTAGCGAAAAGCCTTTTGACCAAAAACATGATAATACTGCGGGTACGTTTTAAGAATATACCTCCCCAGAGTTGCCATGTCTCGCGCTGTCGATTGTTGGCGGGGATCATGCAAACCTGAAGCGTTGACAAACCGTGTCTTGTTCATGCCAATCTCGCGAGCTTTTGCAGTCATCATTCTCGCAAACTGGGCTTCGCTGCCGCCAATTTTCTCGGCAAGGGCTACAGAAATGTCGTTGGCCGATTTGGTCACAAGGCTGTAAACAGCATCTTGCACAGACATACTTTGTCCGGGCTTTAACCCGACTTTGCTGGGACTCATCGAAGCGGCATAACGGGAAACAGTTACAGAAGAGCGGGAAGATAGCTCTTTCTTACTAAGAGCTTCAAACACCAAAAGCAGCGTCATAATTTTAGTCAAAGAGGCCGGATGAAGAACTTTATCAGCTTCATCTTGATGGATAACTTCCCCACTATCCGCATCAATAACAATTGCAGCATAAATGTTGCGGCTAGGTTTTTTACCTTTGCCTCTTGCGTCAGCTAATGATGGCCAACAAGCCACCAAAGCTACACATAGCAACACCAAAAGGTTGACGGAACGGCTCCGCATTATCACTTTTACCACTCCCTTGAAACGCCCAATAGTCACAAAGTGCTATACTATAACATTTCTTATTGCTAGTCTCATTGCTAGAAAAACCGGACTTAGGATTCACTCAATGAACCCCTTAGATTTGCGAATCTCCCTGCGCCGAAACTTTAGCCAATAAAGGAAAGAGTGTCTATAAAAGCTGAAAATAATGCACCGCACAAATCTCTATTGATTTTTTACATGGCTTGGGTTATCACTCAAATGGTGCATTGCAAAATTGTGGGTGGAGTTAAGATATTTCTCCTTTAGTCTTTGCGGCACTGCAAAATTGCGTATATTTTAAGTTCAGGATAACAAAGCAACAATTTATAGTGTTCTAAAGATTGAGGTCTTAAACCATGCCAAGCAAACCAACAAAAAAACCAGCTCCGAAAGCAAAAGCCACTCCTGTAAAAAAGGAATCTCCGATGTCGGTCGTTCCATTCAGCCCAATGGCAGCTTCTATGTGTAATCCTTCTAGTTCCAACAATTTTGAATCTGTGGAGAAAATAATGGGTAGTGCGAAATCACAATACGAAAAAATATCTGGCGATGCCGGAACGGTCAGTCGTCAAGGCGTTGAAGCATGGACAAAAAGCGCGTCCTGCTTTGCTAAAGGGGCCGAAAGCATCATGAAAACTATGATGTCCATGGCGCAAGAGAACACCGAACGCAGTTCATCTGCTTGGAAGTCCTTGATGGCTGCCAAAACAGTCAGTGAAATGTCAGAAGCTCAAAGCAAATTGGCTCAACAGGGTTTCGAAGACGCTATGGCCGCAGCTACCAAAATTTCGGAAATGACCATCAAGCTCTGCACCGAAGCTCTGGAGCCGATTAACGATCAAGTTACAAAAACCGTTAAAAAAGCCTCTGAAGGATTTTCCGCCTAATCAAAATGTTGCAATTCCCTTGTTAAAGGGCATGACAAACAAAGAAACCTCCGGATGCCCAGCTTCTGGAGGTTTTTTCTTGATCCACGCCTCTTGATTGCCTAATTAATAGATAGGCTCGAAATGATCTTGGCCTCAGGTTTCAAAGCAATGATAGTCGCGCATACCCGTTCGTTCACAGAAATTTCTTTTAACCCCTTGCTGGACCCAGTAGGGGAAGGTCCTTTTGCAGGAGAAAATCCCGATAGAGAGGAACGTCTGCAACCAGGCGTTCTGCTTAAACCTAAACCCAAAACGCGCAAACCCTCCCTCTATAAAGTTCTTTTGCTGAATGACGACTATACCCCGATGGAGTTTGTTGTTCACGTTTTAGAAAGGTTTTTCAGTAAAACTAGGGAAGAGGCGACGGATATTATGCTGCACGTCCATCGTCGCGGTGTCGGGCTGTGCGGAATTTTTACCTATGAGATTGCCGAAATGAAGGTCAATCAGGTTATGGATTTCGCACGTTCGAACGAACAGCCTTTGCAGTGTACCATGGAAAAAGAGTAGCAACCCGTGCTTTCGCGCAATCTCGAACTGACCCTTCATAAAGCATTGGCTTCGGCCAACAGCCGCCAGCATGAGTATGCAACGCTGGAACATTTGTTGTGGGCTCTGCTCGAAGATCAAGATGCGATGGCGGTTTTACGCTCTTGCGGCGTTTCACTTGGAACTCTACGCGAACAAATCAGTTTATACCTAGACAACGAACTCTCCTACCTTATTAACCCCCATATTGCGGAAGCAAAGCCTACGACAGCTTTTCAGCGTGTTTTGCAACGCGCTGCCATTCACGTTCAATCTTCAGGACGGGAAGAAGTTACCGGAGCCAATGTTCTGGTTGCTCTTTTTTCTGAACGAGAAAGTCATGCGGTTTTCTTCCTGCAATCGCAGGATATGACCCGCTTTGATGCGGTCAATTATATTTCTCATGGAATTGCCAAAGTCCCCGGGGCTATGGGAACGGAGGACTCTCCCAAAGTCCCACGCGGGAGCGAAGAACTCCCTGACGACAAGCCGGTTCGCGTAGGAAAAGAAGCATTAGATGCCTATTGTATCAACTTGAATGACAAAGCCAATAAGGGAAAAATTGACCCTCTGATTGGCCGCGAAAAAGAAGTGGACCGAACCATCCAGATTCTCTGCCGGCGGAGTAAAAACAATCCGCTTTATGTCGGGGACCCGGGTGTTGGAAAGACAGCGATTGCCGAAGGTCTTGCACGCAAAATTGAAGATGGGGATGTGCCGGAAGTGTTACTGGGCTGCACCATTTTCTCTCTTGATATGGGAGCCTTGCTCGCCGGAACGCGGTATCGTGGAGATTTTGAAGAACGCCTCAAGGCTGTTCTTTCCGAATTGCAATCCATGAACAATGTGGTTTTGTTTATTGATGAAATTCATACCATTATTGGAGCGGGAGCAACCAGCGGAGGTGCAATGGATGCCTCTAATTTGCTCAAACCCGCTTTGGCAAACGGTGGGCTGCGCTGTGTGGGATCTACCACCTATAAGGAATACCGCTCTCACTTTGAAAAAGACCGCGCTCTGGCGCGCCGCTTTCAGAAAATAGATGTGGCTGAACCCACCATTGAGGACAGTATTAAAATTATTAAAGGCCTCAAGCCCTACTATGAGCAACACCACAACGTGAAATACACAGCCGAAGCTATTAAAGCAGCGGTAGAATTGTCAGCCCGTTATATCGGAGATCGAAAACTCCCTGACAAGGCAATTGATATCATTGATGAGGTCGGAGCAGCCCAGATGTTGCTGCCTGCCGCAAAACGCAAAAAGACAATTGGGGTCAAGGATATTGAGGCCGTTGTTGCAACCATTGCTCGTATTCCGGCTAAATCAGTATCCAAGGATGATCGCGCTGTTCTCGCACATCTGGACCGCGATTTGAAAACGATGGTCTTCGATCAAGATGAAGCCATTGGTGTATTGTCTGATTCAATTAAAATGGCACGGGCAGGTCTGCGTGATCCCGAAAAGCCTATTGGATGTTACCTTTTTTCTGGCCCAACAGGTGTTGGAAAAACCGAAGTGGCCAAACAACTGGCCAAAACTCTGGGAGTTGATCTGGTTCGCTTTGATATGTCGGAATACATGGAAAGGCACGCTGTCTCGCGCCTTATCGGAGCTCCCCCGGGTTATGTCGGTTACGAACAAGGCGGGCTCTTGACTGATAAGATTGACCAACAGCCGCACTGCGTTCTTCTTCTGGATGAAATCGAGAAGGCTCACCCTGACCTTTTTAACCTTCTTTTGCAGGTGATGGACTACGGCAAACTAACCGACAATAATGGGAAGGCTGTTGATTTTCGCAGCGTCATTCTCATCATGACGACCAATGCAGGGGCGGCACAAATGGCCAAAGCACCTCTGGGCTTCGAAGCAAGTCATCGCGCCGATGGGGACGAAGAAGAAATCAAACGCCTTTTCACCCCTGAATTCCGCAACCGTCTTGATGCAATTGTTCCCTTTGCGGCTCTCAAACCTCAAACCGTTCTGCGCGTCGTTGATAAATTCATTATGCAGCTTGAAGCGCAATTGGCTGAGCGAAATGTGGTTATCTCCCTCTCAGACAAGGCGCGGGAATACCTCGCTAAAATCGGTTACGATTCAGTCATGGGAGCCAGACCACTTGCCCGCGCTATTCAAGAAAAAGTCAAAAAACCGTTGGCCGAAGAACTATTATTCGGGCGTTTGGTGAATGGTGGATCCGTTGTTATTGATTGTGACCATGACTCTCTGAACTTCGTTTTTGTTCCCGACAAACCGAAGTCAAATAAAGCAGAAAACGAAACCGAACCTGAGAGAGTTTAAGGTTAGTTAACCAATTTTAGCTAATGTTCCTTGGTGTAGACCCAACAAGAAAGGAACAGAAAAATGTACGAATCTGGCAGTGTCGCCTTGACATCTCGCGAAGTGGCTCTTGATGCCCGTATGTTCGTTCGTTCCAACCTCGGTTGGGTGTGGGAAGCAATGAAGCCCATGCTTCCTTACATCATCGTTCTTAGTCTTGCTGGTCTTGCTGCTGAGGTTTACTTCCCAATAGACAAACATGAACTAAAAAATTACAGCAAGAGCTATTTGCTGATTGGGGGAGGGGCCTCTGTTTTTACTTCCTTTACCTTGTCTTATTTCTGGGCCTGTTTTGCCATGTCTTGGCACCGCATTGTCCTTTTGGGAGCGCGAAGGGAAAATTTGGTCTCCCCATTATCTCTTCCCCCTAACACTCGCGGGTTCTTTTTGGCTTTTTATTTGATTGCTCTTCTTCCCTTCCTTCTGGGGATGACAGGGGGAATTGTCTTTGGTATTTTTTCCTACTTCCAGGTGACAGCTTTGACCGCGATAGGAGGTTTGATCGGCTTGAGCTTGATCGTTCTCGGGGTGTACAAAGCTCTTCAGTTTTCCTTTCTTTTGCCTGCCCGCTCTGTTGGGGTTAATCTCACTCGTGCTGGGGCAAAAAAAGTCTCCAAAGGCCTTCTCTGGACTTTCATAGTCGCAAGCATTCGTGCCACTTGGCGTCAAGGCTTGCTGTTGGTCCTTGTTATTGTTTTGACGATTCTCGTTACCGCTCTAGTGCAGTTTATTCTAAAAACTTCTGAGGAGCAGTTGGGATTGATCGCTAGTGCTCTCCTGTTGGTCCCTGGCCTTTATTTTCAGGCAATTCTTGTTGCTCTTAACGTGACTCTCCTGTCCTTCCTATACCAATGGTCGGTTCAAAACAGGTTCAAGGCAAAAAAGAAAGTTTCCTCTGAGGCAGGAGAGACTCCGGTATAAAGTCTTGTGATTACCAAGTCCTGCAAAGCAAAGTCAGCGTGGCAACTATGTGCATTTGAGAAAAGATGGTGGACCCAATCGGGATCGAACCGACGACCTCTTGCATGCCATGCAAGCGCTCTCCCAGCTGAGCTATGGGCCCTCTCACAAGGTGGGAACACTAATAAAGCCCCTTTCCCTTGTAATCAAGCGAAAATTTTCTCTTCTTTGGCCCTTGTGAGGGAAAATGATTATTTTTTAAGAGAATCTCGAATTTCTCGCAGCAAAACAACTTCCTCAGACGGAGTGGTGAGTTCCAGCGGAGCAGATTCTGTTGATTTTTTTAATTTATTGGTGACCTTAACCACCCAAAACACGAAGAACGAAACAGCCAGAAAATTGATGGTCGCGTTTATCAAAACCCCATAGCTAAGGACAGGAACACCGGCATCCTTTGCAGATTTAAGAGAGGGGTAGGCTTGGTCTCCACCGAGTTGGATAAAGTAGTTCGAAAAATCAACACCAGACATCGCCCAGCCAACAATCGGCATAATAATGTCACCCACTGCTGAGTTAACAATGGCTGTGAACGCTGCCCCCATAACAATCCCGACAGCCATATCAATGACATTTCCGCGTGCGATAAAATCCTTGAATTCCTTAAGCATAGGAAACCCTTTCCTTGGAAAAATTGAGAGGTGGTCAGACTAGCGGAGCCTCCTTTCCTTGTCAATTTGAACAAAAAAACCGCCCAGTAACGGGCGGTTTTCTAAAAAACGTAGTGATTAGCTGTTACTGCCGATTTCCCATCAGACTGAGAATGCTCTGAAACATTGCAATAAAGCTGATATACAAATTAAGAGCAGATAGCCACGACATCCGGCTAGCCATTTCAGGATCGGTCCGGTCCGAATACATTTCTTTCATTCTTTGGGTTTCCCAAGCTGTTATCCCAGCAAAGGCAATAATACTGACCACTGAAATCAGGTTTCCGAGGCCCGAAGACTGGGTGAATATATTGATGATCCCAAGAATTAAGGCTCCCCAAACGCCCATGATCGCAAAGTTCCCAAGGCCAGTCAGATCTTTTCTGGTTGTATAGCCGAAGATGCTGAGCCCCGCGAACATACCAGTCGCAACAAAGAAGGCATTAGCAATGCTTTCCCCAGTGAAGACTTGGAAGATAGCGGAAAAGCTGATCCCGTACAAAACGGAAAGAGCCAAGAAGGAAATTCGCAGAGCGGACGAGGACATCCTCGCCGGATTGAATCCAAACATGACAATCCCCAAGGGAGCCAGCATGACCAACCATTTCTGTGGACCGTTCAGAAACAAATTCAACAGTTCCGGTGAGCCACCCACCACATAGGCAACAACCGCCGTCACCAGAACCCCCAGCGTCATGCGGTTATAAATACGCTGCATATGGTCACGCAGACCTACATCGTAACTGGCACTTCCTGTACGGACGGTTTCGCCAAATTGATTTTCGAGCATTTTTCTTCTCCAAAGAGCAATATGTTCAATCAAATGCAATCACTGCATGGCAAAAATATAGTGTTAATTTTGCAAAAGACAAGGAAAACCGAACTTCTAGTCTGCTGTTGATCCGCTTTGGTTCTCCTGTGCCGCCCGCTGCCTCAGTTTAAGCTCCAATAACGCAGACAAGAGCATTTCCCGCCGTTTCAGACTTTGGTAAAGATCAGAACCTTGTTGCAAACTGGTTGCCTTTATCGCGGCTCGCTGCCGCGTTACGTTTTCTGGCGATTCATAAAGATTGGCAATAAACGCAGGGTCTTGGTACATTTTTTTGGTCAGAATTTCCATCTGCGCGTAATAGCTGGGTTTGCTTCCAACATGAGCCTCGGCATCTGCCGCTGAAAGCCCCAGATGTTGGATCACCGCTTTGATACTTGCGGAAGAGGCCCCGCTTCCTTCAGATTTCTGTCCAACAATATCGGCAAAGGTATTCTGGGCAACACTATGCGCTGCAATCGCGGCCCGTAAATCTTGAGCTGCTGCTGATTTCGTATCGGTTTGGAACACAGTTTTCGAGACCGCCGGAAGAACCTGCGCAACCGATAAATTGCGGAACAGAGCGATAACGTCTTCCTCAACAGGTGTCTTTGCAGCGTCGGTAAAATTGGTTTTAACCGTCAAAGGGGCATCGAACACACGGGCATAATCAACATCTCGATTAAACCGCGTATCACTTGCCCCAAGCCCTTTACAAAAAGATTCCAACCCGTTGTTGTTATCAATCCGGCGACAATACTTTCTTTGAAAATCAGCAAGAGCCGCCGCTCGACCCTCGCTTTCCGTTTTAGAAAAAGCCGTGTTTTTAACTTGTTTTTCTGTATCAATTAGAATTTCGTTGAAAGCCATTTTGTTGGCGATAGCACGAGCTTCCGAGGCGGCCAAAGATGTGCTCGCACTACCAAAAACACAAACACCCGTGCTTGGCTGATATTTCCGAGTGGATTCCAAATTCGCCTTTTGAATTGCCCTTAAGGCTTTCAATGTATTTTGGGCATCCATCATTGAGCCAAGTTGTTTGGCGTGGTTCGTGACATTCTTGATAATCTGATCCGACATTTTCATGGTTCCACCCGTCCATGTCGCGTCATACATAGCCCCCGGGAAGGAAACGGCCATCCGCAAAGGCTCAGAAACTATGGTGGTTTCATGCGTTACTGACCCTTGGATAATATAAGGAACATAAGGCTTATTCGTATCTGGTGCCCCTTCTTTCTTGGCAGGGGGTTTGGACTGCTCAGGAATGAAGATAGGAGGCAACGGCGTTTGAGATTTCCGAGACTTTTTGATCTTTTCAGTCTTAGCCGCAGGAGCAGCCTCTGGTAACGGGACACTTGAAATAGAAATCATAAGGGGTGACTCCGGAACTATTGTCCGTGGGCAACACATTTCTTGAACGTTTACAATACTTGCAATCAAGAAACCATCTCCTTTAGATAGCTTCTTATTGGATGTTGCCATGACTTCAAAGTAACCTTTTTCATTGGCCACCGCCGAACCAGATTGCTCTCCGCCTAAGTTGACGACAACGCTGGCGGCCTTAGTCACTGAACCTTGCACCTCAGCATAGGCCCCTATAGGGTCAATTTTGAAAGATAATTTGTTACCAGAAAAGCTTCTCCCACGTATTTTCTGCGGCGAAATCTGAAGCTTAAATGTTAAAGGGTAACCAGGGGCATAACCAAGACCCGTGAAAGAAAAGTTCCCATTTTTATCTGCTTGAGTTGTTAGTGTCTGAGTTTTTCCTGTCGAAAGAGAAATTTGGGCCGAAGGCGCAGCCCCCGCTCCCGTCAAATTCAAAGCCGCCCCTTTCGGTCTTTCTGGACTGGAGAAAGCATCAAGCGGAAACAAAACTCCCAAGCATAAAGCCACCAATCCGGCTAACGCCAGAACATTTCGAGGAGAAAAACAATTCTGCACCGCCATAATTAACCCCTGTCTTCCCTATTTCTTTCCTGAGTTCAGACGGTTTTGCACATCATCTTGGAATTTTGAAACTTCCATCTCAACAATCAAAGAAAGCAGCATCTCGGACCGCAGAATCGTTTCAAAAATATCCCGCTGCTGCATCAAACCAAATGCCTGTAACGAGGCATATTGGCGTTGAACGTTGGCTGGATTATCCATTAAGTTGGCGTAATAGGCAGGATCTTGGAAAACTTTTTTAGTGAGAACTTCCATCTGTGCATCATAGCTCGGCTTGTCTCCAAGGTACTTGGGAAGGTCCGCCGCTGGAACCCCAAGACTTTTGAGAACGGCTTCGATATAAGTTTTTGATCCAGCTTCCCCTTCGGCTTTTTTTCCAACCCATGCGTTAAAAGAGTTTTCCGCTACGCTACGTTTGGCCACAATAGAACGCTGGTCGAGGTAAGTGGTTCGGTTATCTTTGGCGTTTGAGTCCTTAAGTCCGCCCGCTCCCATCCGATCAAATGTTTCATGCGCGTAAAGATTGCTCGCAAGAGCGATCACCGCTTCTTCATCGTTCGTTTTTGCAGCATTGGTAAAGTCAACATTGAGGGTCTTCTTTGCATCCACCGCCCGCGCAAAATCAATATCAAGGTTGAGCATTGTATCCGGCGGAGCACCAGAGCATAAGTCCTTCATTCCCCCATTAAAGTCTGACTTATCACAGAATTTGGCTTGAAACTGAGCCAAACGAGCCATACGGTCTCCTTGAGATCCCGTTTGCGAAGCCATATTATTGTGGCCCAACTGACGGTTCTGCGACCGCTCAGCAAGTACAATTTGGTTTGCTTTTGCTTTTGCTTCCGAAGCAGCCAAGCTTTTGGTTAAAGAACCAAATTGGCACAAAGACGTGCTTGTCGCGTAGGAATTGGTCGATTTGGCATTCATTTCCTGAAGAGCTTGCATACTCCCCAACTGGTTTTGAGCGTCCATGAATCTACCAATCGTTGAGGATTCCCACGACATGGCTTTGATGGTTTGGTCCGAAAGCTTCATTAACCCGGGCTCAACGTACCCTTCCCACCATTCATCAACCATCCAGTCCTTGTGACGATCCATTTCGGTAGTCACCTGATCTGACCATACTGAACATGGCGTGCATCCTCCACAAGCCGAGGCTTCTTTCGCAGGAAAGGGAACCAAAACAGCCGCGCCAAAACACACGAGAAGTAGAGAGGAAAAAGCTGACCGTTTTTTATGATTCATAATCTTACACTCCTCAAGGTTTGCTGTCATTTCCGGCTCCACGATCCTTGACAGACTCGTCAAACTTCCTAGCTTCCAGCTCTAGTAACACGGCTAAAAGAACCTCAGACCGCGATGTTGACGCAAAAACATCACGGTCTTGCATCAATTCGAAGCTTTCCATCGAAGCCGTACTGCGGGAAACATTTTCAGGACTATCCATCAACCCCGCATAGAAATCTGGTGATTGGTAGATTTTCTTGGTCAAAACAGACATCTGAGCAAAATAACTCGGGCTGTCACCAATCAGTTTTTTTGCATCTGCTGCGGAAATTCCGAGCTTGGAGAGGTATTGATCCATCATAGGTTTTACCGCTGATCCGGATTCGCTCCCCGCCTTCATCGCTGCAATAACATTATAACTGTTTTGCGCCATCGAACGCGCCGCAACCACAGAGCGGACATCTTGTAGGAGAGCCTGCGCCCCTTGGCCTTCCCCAATTTCGGCGGGGCTAATCCGTTTTACAAACTGGTTATGCCCGTACAAGTAATGCCCAAGAGCAATCACGTTCCCTTCGGATTCTGTTTTCGTGGCATTCCCGAAATCAAGATTGTTGATGGTCAGTGTGTCATCAATGGTTCTGGCAAAATCAATGTCGCGGTTATGACGACGATCTGGAGGGGGGGCCGCTACATTGCAAAGCTGATCGAGACCGCTATCATTGTCATTCTTGTCACAGAACTGCTCGCCGAACTGAGCCAAACGGTTCTCGTTGTCTTGCCCCCGTCCGCCGGCTGCCACCGAATAAACAGACCCAAGATGCCGTGCCAAAGCAATTTCACTCAAGGCCATCTGGTTAGCCCGCACCTTGACATCCGTCACAGCAAGACTGGTCGTCATAGATCCGAAGCGACAGACTTGTTCAGAAGTCATATATTTCCGCGTTGATTGGGCATTCTGCACTTGTATATCGCGCATTGCCTGCATCGTGTTTGAGGCATCCATTAACTTACCAATTGTGGCGGCCTGTGCGGACCAATCTTTAATCAACTGATCTGAGAACTTCATATAGGAAGGTTCCGCTGTATCAGTATAGAACGTGTCCATGATAAAATCCGTACGATAGTCAACAAAAGCCTGAAATATATAGCTGAATGTCGAGCCAGAATCGCAGCAAATAAAAGGGCATACGCACTTACAACAAGAGCACCCGGCTTTAGCCGGACTAGGAAAAAATACTAAAAAAGAGAGGAGGACACATCCCCACAAGGGTAGAAAAAACGTGCGGATTAGGTGAGAGAGGGATAGCTGCTTCATGGCTCTACTTAACCCCCTCATTGGTCATCTTATCTTGTTCTTGCACAATATACATTTCAAGCAAAGTAGAGAGCAACATCTCAGATCGCTGCATACTTTCATAAATATCTCTCTGCTGCATGAGAGAGATGGACTTGAGAGCCGCACTTTGGCGAGCCACGTTGTCCGGAGAATCCATCAGGTTCGCATAGAAGGCGGGTGTTTGATAAAGTTTCCGTCCAAGAATATCCATTTGAGCGTAATAACTCGGATTGGTTCCAATCAACTTATCCGCATCCGCAGCGGAAATTCCCAGCTCTGCCAAAACTGACTTTAGATAGGGTGTTGACCCCCCTGTTCCAGCCGCCTTCATAGCTGCAATCGCTGCAAAACTATTTTCAGCTACACTCCGCTTGGCAACGGCAGAGCGGAAATCCTGCAAATCCTTGATCCCCTCATTCGCATTACTCGCCGAGGCCATAGACTTGAAGTCCGAGTTTCCGACATTCAACGCGAGATCATGGGCATAAAGGTTATTGGCAAGGGCCATTACATTTTCTTCGTCAACTGTTGGAGCCCCTCCCCCACTGGTAAAGTTAACATCCAGCGTCAAAGGAGCATCAATTGTGCGTGTTAGATCAATATCTCTGTTGATTTGAGTATCTTGGCTAGATGCACACATTCCAGCAAACGCCGCATCACTATCATTCGGATCGCAAAACTTGGCTAAAAACTGACTCATCCGCCCTGCCTTATCCGCAGATTGACCAAGGGTCCGCCCTGCTTCTGCACTACTGGCCGGGTTCATGTTCGAGCTCATCAATTGGCGATTTTGCGAACGTTCCAAAATTCCAAGACGAACCGCATTTTGCTTCGCTTCAGACGCAGCAAGGCTCGTAGAAAGACTGGCGTATTTACACAAGGCTTCGCTGGTTGAGTAGTGGCTTTGCGATTCAGCATTGGTCCTTTGCAAAGAACGCTGCGCCGTCAGTTGGTTCTGAGCATCATAGAAAGTTCCGATAGCTCTGGCCTGATTGGTCACGTTTTTAACCATCTGATCTGCCATTCTCATGAAAGCTGGCTCAATTTTCTTTTGGTAAAGCGTTTCAATATACCAGTGATGAAGATCCGGCTGCCCTGTCCACAGAACAGTTCCCGTGAGCATCTCGCGCATCACTTCTCCAGGAAGAACGCAACAATTGCAAATCGGATTGTTATAAGGGGGAATATCGTAAACGGCCCCCGCCGCCCGAACAGGAGTTGGCAGCAGTGACGCTCCACCCATCAGGAGCAAAAGCCCAAGCCTCACCTTCTTCGAAAGCAAGATCCGACCCCAGACACCCTCAAACCCCCGCATAATCACAGGACAAGCTCCTCAAAACCATTTTGTCAGCCGACTTACTATAAATAGTAGCACAGCCGAGAGAAAACCAAAAGATTTACCAACATAAAAGCCAAATTTTACCTTCAAAGGTTTTTAAGTCTTTTATCCCCTCTATAAGTTTGCTAACCTTATATTAACAAATGTCCATGTACCTTGGTCGTATAGGCTAGGGGAGGGGTATCTTCCCTTTTTTGTACTTCAAGACTAGACCAGAGATAATGTCAGACCCACAAAATTCCTCACGTCCGAATCCTCGTCCGGCCCGCCCCTCTGGAGCAGCGGGGGCGGTTAGAAAGCCAATAGCCTCCGCCCAAGAAGCTCTGAATTCTGCTGTCAAAATTCCCAACCAAGTAACGGATGCCGAGGAAATCAAAGCTCTGCGCGGAATTGGTTCTGTGGTTATTCGTAATGAATTTTATAGAGATGGATACCGGAGTCTCCTACGAATTGCCATTCTTGAGGCCATTGTTATTCTCGGGCTCATTGCCGCGATGTTTTTTGTTATTGAAGTCCACCAGCCCGAAAACAGGTACTTTGCGACCACGGAAGACGGGCGTCTGGTCCCCATGGTTTCTCTTAATGAACCTAACCTCAGTATTCCAGCCCTTATGTCATGGAGTGCCCAAGCCGCTACAGAAGTTTTGACCTTCGGGTTCAACGATTACAAACGCCGTCTGCAGGAAGCTTCACGCAATTTTACTCGCGTTGGTTGGGCAAGCTTCACCACAGCCCTTGAGAAATCAAGAATTATAGAAATGGTTGAGGCTAACAAACAAGTGGTTTCAGCCTCCCCAACCAGTGCTCCGGTCCTCGTTGAAGAGGGGCTCGTTAACGGGCGTTACCAATGGCAAATTCAAGTTCCGATGGTTATAACTTATCAGGCTGGATCGGCCACTCGTTCGGACCACCTGCTCGTCTCGCTGACAATTGTTAGAGTGCCAAAACTCGAAAGCCCCAACGGGGTAGGGATTGAGCAGTGGATTGCCTCTCCTAACTAGAAAGTTTCCACCTATGGATGGACACTAAGGGATATCCTTATAGTCTTTGATTTCTTCGGATGGAACATAAGGCAGAACCAAGTCCGGAGGGTTTTGGATGATGGCATCAATTCCCACGTTAAATCGTTTAATATAGTCGGGAGATTCTTGCGGGTATTTCCGGTTCTTTCCGTTCATGTCAACGGCATCCAAATACAGCTTCCCTTCCTCGGACTTTTTAATTTTACAAACAATTGAGTTCATCGATTCATCACCAAATGCATCGGTTCGCTTGTAGTACATTGTCACAAAGAAGCCGGTTTCTTCCGTCCCCTGTTCTTCCACTTTGGTATATTTAATGGACTGGGGATATGGCTGCATTCGTTCCACGAAAACTTTGCAAATCCCGTAGTTAATCGTCCCCATATAAGGAACCAGACCTATAAGAACCAGAAGAACAATAAATCCTCCGACCCCTAAGAGAATCTTTTTCTTCCTTGACATCTTCTTCTTAGAAGGTGGATTTTCATCGCTGGGAGGCGGAGATTTTTTGGCCATAGCCTAGCCCTTTGTCTCACTAGCAAATAAGGCTGCTTTTTTCTCACTCGCTGTAATCAGCTCGTCAACCAGCTCATCGACAACGATACTCATCGCCGCGCTGCGGGCTTCACCTGAATCAGCGCGAATCATAATTCTCCTTTTGAGCTCACTGCGGGAACTTCCCCCCGGAAAAGCGGCTGCCAGAATCTGACGGGCACGGCCCGCACCCAATTTAGAATAAAGGCGAGACCGAATCACCACATCCTCTGCGGTTGTCGCAAAAGCCCAAAGCTCAATCGGACCCAGCGTGTTAATCAAGTGTTGCTCGTACCGACCTTCGTTCGTTCCCAAAATGAACAAGGCCGGAGCCCCACCCGCCCGTGGGCCTGTCAATCGGTAGCGGATAACACTCCGCGCTGTTGGAGACAGGCCAAACCTCTCAACGATTTCGTCAACAGCTTTATCAGAAACCGCGGTCCCCAAAACCCAGACCCCCGTGGCAAGATCAACCATGTCCTTGTCAAAGTCTCCCAACAATTGGGACGCCAAAACAATTTGAACACCACGTTTCCGGCCTTCGCGAACATCACGGACAATCTGACCCCGTACCGAGGCCGAACTACTGGTCCGGTGAAATTCGTCGTAGCAAAGCCGTTTGGGAGTTTCTGCCAAATCTTGCAAACGAAGTTCGTGATAGGAACGATACTTCTCTGGAATGCTCCGCAAAGAATCAACTCCAACCCACCATGCCCGCACCAAAGCATACCGTGCCAACATATACATGATCGAGGTTTGGCGGTCTGCTGTATCATCCCCTTGAGGCGCAACGTCCATCAAATCCAGTGAGCATATGCGTGTGGTTGAAATATCAAACTGGGTCACGGACGACAAAATGGGATACTCGCGAACTGCCGAGGTAATCATCCGTTCAAAAGCATTGATAACCGACTCTGCACTAAAGCCAACCGAAGTCTCTTCCAACAACGTCCTGATTTGCGGACGACGAGAGGCTGTAATCGAATCGCTTAGTGTCGGGACCGCGTGCCTTTGAGCCAAGGCGGCTTCGTGATATTCCCCTAACTCGAACAGGCGATCGACAACATCCCACCAATAGGGATCGGCTGGAAGATAAATATTATGTTTCTGAATGGCTTCATCAATGACCGGATCAAGGCGGGGAAGATAGGGCCTCGGTTCCGCATTCGCCATCCGGTCATCCCGCCAACGATACATTTCGTCAACAACCATCCCTGCCAATTGAGACATCCCATCATAAGGTTTCTCAAACCCGGGGGGCGTACACAAAAGAATGATAAGTTCAACCAAGTAGCTCCGCTCATCCATAAGTGGATAACGGCATCCTAACTGGGTATCAAAAGGATTGATGGCAAACTGACGCGACATCTGCAAACGATAGCCTGCGGCTTCATGTTGCCGGTCCTCAGGAAGGGCTTCTTTAATCATCGAAATAAGCCCTGAAGAAGACGGACCAATGTCAATAACCGCAATAAAAGGGAGTTTGCTAAGCCCCGGGGATAAGATTGTTCCAAAGTTCAGAGCGTTCATAAGAACGGATTTCCCTGCCCCGGGTTGGGCAAAAATCAGGTCAAACCATGTTGTTGTTAAGTTGGTTCCTGTTTGATATGGCCAAACCTTCCCATCGGGAGTCCTTAGCAAAATAGCCCCAGCATTAAAGGGGCTTGAAGGTCGTTGCCACGGCAAAAGCTTCATAACCTCTTTCATAGGAGCAACGGCCAGAGGCGCAGTCCCCGCACAATGAATCCCCATCGCCGAAGACATCACGCAATCCAGCGGATCTCCCGAAACATCACTCACCCCTGCGTAACCCCAGCTTTCCACGGCCTGCATCAACACAGAGAGTCGATCACGAATGAGGTTGTATTCGTTTTTAGGGGCCCATGTTGCAAACGATACGCGCAGTTTAACCACTGGTTCACTACGGGCCATGACCTGCAGCCCTTCCAGAGAATATTTAATCTGTTTGTTGAGGGCGTTTGTCACACTCATCAAGGTTGCAATATTGGCCCGAAAAGCCGTTGCGTGCGCTCCGCCTCCTTCAATCATAAAAGATATTCGGAAAGGAACTTTTGCATCGTAGAGGCGGTTCAGCAACATCGGAAAAGGTGTTGGTTCCTGCGGGCCTAAGACCATATCCGCTCCAGCCCATAATTGGTCACCAATACGAACAACTGGACCGTCAATCATCTTGGCATCCCCCAAAGATAATTGGCTTCTGAGGGATGGCCAGATAATATCCGACAAATCGGCAGTATCCATCGGCGCACGCGGTGCAATCGGATCACCAGGAAGACACGCACGCCATTCCTCATTGGCCCGATTGGGGAACATATTATTCTTAATCGCGAGAACTGCCTCGTGCGAGCTCATAATCTCACCGCGAATTCCGAGCTCATCAAGTCCAGTTTGTACAGCAATCACAAAACTTTTGTGGCGCGTCCGAAGTTGTTCGAGCCCCGCCAGAGGATTCTGTCCATAGGGCGCGTTGACCCATTTTTTCCCCTGATCCTGTTTTTCTTTGGCAGAACGCTCTGTTTCGCTCTTGGTCATTGAAGATGGACGGGTCCACAGAACAAAGTAACACTCCTCGTAACACAAAATGGTACTGAGGTTGCGAATGCGCTCTTCCATCACATCATTCACTTCAAGTCCGGTGTTTTGAGCTGTGATCCGTGACCCTTTGAGCAATTTTTCTAGGTGTGGACGAATCCGGCCCGGATCACGTGCAAAGTAAACTTGCAAAGCATGCCCCGGACGGTCAAATTTAGAGCCAATCTTAACCGTTGAAGCCTCGACTAGAAATTTATACTCCTCTTCCCCGATAACCTGACGTGACCCATCAACCCTGAGGTAAGAAACCAAAGATCCATCCTCTGCCGCTAAGACGGTATCACTGTCGGCGGTTTCAATACGGATAAAGCTCTCAACCGAGTGGCGGAGAGCTGTTTGAAAGGGAGCTAAGATTTTTTCGATGAAGCCCATGGAATCCGGTAAAGCGGTTGGAATAGAATTTCCCAATACTATACCGGAAACAGCGAATTAGAAAACAGGCAAAGGGGGTTTTTTCTTTTTTTTAAGCGGCTTGGCGCAATGTTTTTTTATAAAGTGAAGTCCACTGCGATGGGGCAAAGTTTCCAAATGGACCTTCTTTTGATCGCCAATAGGCCAAAATCTGTGGAAACTGGTTAAATTCAAGATCCGCTTCGCGAATAAGCCGACGATCAAGAGGAAAAAGACGAATTCCCTCCAACCGTGATACACGATCTGCATAGTGCCGTGCTGTCAGAAAATCACGCATGACAGTTGCCAAAACAAACGGGTCATCGGTGAAAATTCGGCGACGCGCTTCTTCACGACGTCCCATAAACGCATCAAGAGCCACACGAGCCGATTCAGCCATCGCCCCTTGGGATATCCTTGCAACGTATACAGCCCTAGCGATATGGTGCAAATCAACTTGAGAAATCTCAGGAAGCCAGATCAAAACACCCGACCTCATGGTCGCCGCAAGATCAAGGTTGAAACATTGGTGGCAAAAAACACAAACAGTCGCCAAATTATCCATTCTTAGGTTTTGGCGATTCTGGTCAATAAAATGGACTTCTTGGTATCTTGCAGACTGAAACCCGCAGCACTGGCAGGCATTCCCATCACGGTCGAGAACCGCCTTCTTGATTTCTGGCGTCAAAACTTGCGGCAATGCCACACGAGACTTGCCGGAAAGAGGTTGGGGACTGCCCGGATTTGGACGGGCAATCCCCAGATGTAGAGGTAATACAGGCATCACGCCCTTCTTGTTACTGAACGTTGAACTGCATTTTGTTAAGCATTGCAGATTCGGCAGCCTTACCTGCACCCAGCAAATTGGTCATTGCTTCGGTGATAATTGGAATGGTGAAGAGACCGCCCCCAACTGCCAAACGGATCGCCCCATCTTTCAAAGGAGTCTGGCTTGGGTTTTCAACGTGGTCTTTGATTTTCAAGATCCCGAGAACCGAGAAAACCATCCCCATCATATAGGAAATAGCCGTCAAAAGACCTGGAAGTTCTTGAATACCAGTGTTGATGTTTCTAGAAATGGTATTAAAACTGTTCGCGTGAGCGTCTGTCGAAGACAAAAGACCCATCGTGAAAGCAGCACCACTTACAGCACTCATACGAGCTAGTTTGTTATTAATAAGTTTCAGCATGATTTTCCTCCTCAATGCTTTGTTACGAGAATGTTATACCAAAAGACGATAGACCAAAAGTACTTTGTACCGCGTTCATAAGCGGTCCTAGGTTCACGGCGAGAGCTCCCCCAAAAATATGGGTCACTGCCGCCATGAGCGAAGCTTGTCCACCTCCTTCGGCCACAGCACGAAGGATGAAAAATCCACGAATAAAACTGATCCAGCCAATCAAGGTCATAAACCCAATAATAGAGCTGATCACCGCCAAGATATGGTCGTCTATAACTGCGTCCCCTGTTCCGCCTCCCGACAAGCTTGCAAAGGTATAGACTGTCGTGTCTTGGAAGATAGACTCGGAGAACGCCCCCATGATCGAGTCGAGAGAAAATAAAACCCCAGCAATGACAAAAGTCATGATCGTCCCGAGCCCAGAGGGACCACGGGGACCTTCTTGCGCCGTTTTAACGAGGCGAGAAATACCGATGACGATAAAGAGCAAACCCGCTAAGTAGCCAAACCCTTGCAGTAGAAGCTGAACAGGGCCCAATAAATCCGCCATAAGCGCGACAAGCATGGCATCAAGACCATACCCGCCTGCTGTAGAGCCAGCAACACCAGTCTGATCGAAAGAAACCAAAGTGCCGTTGGTTAAAAGATTCGTGGCCGCCTCAGTCACAATAGGAAGGGAGAACATGGCCCCACCAGCCACAAAACGCTTAACAGAGTCAGACAAGGGTGTCTGGTTTGGGTTCAAAACGTGGTCCTTGAGTTTGAACAGTGCCGCCACAGCGAACATCAAACCCATCATGTAAGCAAAGGCAGTAATCAAACCAGGAAGATCACTACTGTTAGCGACAACGTTACAAATCGCCGCCCCAACTGTGTCGGTCACCGCCCCGTCGCAAAGGTTAGTGGTACCAACTCCACCACCTCCAAGTGCACCCAGAAAACCTGCGAAAAAGCCACCGCCGCCGCCGCCGCCAAGCGCACCCAGAAAGCCTGCGAAAAAGGCAGCGAAGCCACCACCACCGCCGCCACCGCCGCCAAGCGCACCCAGAAAACCTGCGAAAAATCCCGCAGCATAAGCTTTTGCTGGAACAGCAAACACCGCCAAAGCGGTCCCTCCCAACAGGAGGAGAGAAAATCTCAGAGATTTCCAATTTTTATATGTCATTTCCACACCCGGCCACTTAAGCGGCTCTCCATATCTCTTATTAGAACAGATTGTGACAAATTTTGCAAACTTTTGTCACAATTTATAGAAATATCTTTTTGCCGTCTCTCTTTAAGATAGGCATAAGTATCTTTCTAAAAAGTTAACCCAACCTAGGAAACTTTCCAAATCTAAAAAAGGATGATGAAAGTTACTGCCTAATTTGCCCAGTTGTTCCTTGGACAACCCAGCCCTTACCAGAGTTTTCAATTGCTGTTACCCGACCGATTCCAGCAACTTCATCGCCAATACGAATCATCTTCAGGTCTCTCTCTCCGTGAACTGCAATCATCGCTTGCCCAGGCATAGCTCCCTTCAGATCCCAAACGACAGATTTTTTGGTTTTGGGCACTTCTCGAGGCTCGGCCTTCTTGCTAGGCGAAGAAACCTTGGTTGGTCTTTTTTCTTCTGTTCGTGGAGATTCAGAAACCATCTCTGGTTCCTTTTTCTGTAGGGCCTCTTTTTCAGCAGACAAAGTCTCTACCTTATTTTGCAAGCTCTCCAAAGCAGCCCGCAAAGCTTTGACATCTTCAGAAGGCGTAGCTGGTGCCGCGACAACAGGTTGATCCGATTTCTTTTCGAGATCTTCAATGCGTTTCAAAGCCGTTTCAAGCTGTGTTTTAAGGACTTTAACTTCTTCAGAGGAAGTTTCCACCATTGTTGATTGCACAGGAGCGGGCGTTGGAGTTGCAACGACAGGGGCCTCGGTTCCCACCGGCTCTTCAAGCGGCTTAACAGGTTGTTCAACAACGCCTCCTGCATCAGGTTTCTTGATCGCATCCACGGTTGGAAAATCAGACACTGGTGTCACTGGATTTTCAACTTCAGCTACAGCCGGAGGTCTCTTACTCGGAGCTGTCATTGTTGGCTCAACAGGGCGATCAACCACTGGTGGAGCAACCCCTTGAACTTCGGAAGGGAGCAAAGAGGGGTCGTTCATAAACCCACCTTGAGGTGTTTGCTTCCTTGGATCTTTTTCCATGGACGCCGCTTTAACAGCTGGATCAACCGTTTCGATTCCTGCTGCTCCATTTGTATCACGAAGCGCTTCCAAAGAATTAGGAGATCCTTGGTCTGGGGAAGATGGCGCAACGGGAGCAGGTTCTTGTCCTTGAACATCCGCTTGTTGTGGTGCGGCAGGTTGAGGGGGAGATTCAATACCAACTGGGTCTGTCGCCGCTATCGGTTCCCCGCCCATCCCTTCAGGTGGTGGTGTCTGGCCCCCACTTCCTCCAAACTGGAGGTACAAAATCACGAGACCAACCACAACTCCGCCAGCAATGATGGCCATTGTCGAGAGAGAGGATTTTTTCTTTCCCTCCCCTTTTGCCGACGAGGCAGGAGATTCATCTTCTTCCCAATTTTCATCGCCAGAGTCTTCGCCCAAATCACCTTCGTGGCCAGCATCATCCTGATCATCGTAAAATTCTTCATCGCCTTGATCGACACTGCCATCTTGTAGATCGTCCTGATCTTTATTGTTAGCCATGATGCGCTCCTTATTAGTTCAGACACAAAAGCTTTCTTTGAAAAAAAACTTAAGTTCGTCCGTTTTTATCGTTGGGTATTATTGAGAAAATTAAGTTGAGTCTGTCCGGTTTGATCAGGTTGGCCCTGTTGGTTCTGATAACCAACTGGGTACCCCTGTTGAAGGAATTGCTGCCCTTGAAATCCTTGTTGTAAGCCTTGAAGAGTCATCGGGTTATTCCCCCCAAAACCTGGGAAGAACCCTTTCTCTTCTTCTTTTTTAGGATCAGGAGCATACCTTGAATCTTTTAGGGCTTTATCTGTTACCGGAACGGTGAAGAGAAGACCTATCGGGGTCCCAGCCTTAACGCGAACCAGAGGCTCAACGTCTTTGCCGTCTTCTTTCAAAATCTCTCCGACGGTTTTAGAGGCCTCTTCAACCCCTTTATAAAGCTCTTGCTCAACATCTATGTTTGAGCTGTCCTGAGTAGACGTTGAATCTCCACCTGAAGATACAGTGACTGTTGTTGTTCCTTTTTCTGCAATCGCCGATCCAACCCCTTCGACAAATTTAGCGGCGGCCGGAAGGATAATCCTAGTCCAGTACCGATGGTCAACCTCTGTTGCCAGACCTGTCAAAGTCGTTGCGGGATCAACAGCAAAAGCTGTGATGGGAATGCTGTGACCTTCTTTACCCGTTATGGATGTAAATTGCATGACAAGATACTCATCTTCTCGCGTGAAGGTCCCTAAGGCTTTTGCTCCACTAAACGGTCCCGAGACAACCAAAGCCACAATCGGACCCTTGATGTCCGAGTTTGCCTCAATCAACAACTGGGCATAGGCAATATCTCCAGCAG
Organism: Alphaproteobacteria bacterium; assembly: GCA_018063145.1. Classification (GTDB taxonomy): domain Bacteria; phylum Pseudomonadota; class Alphaproteobacteria; order Micavibrionales; family Micavibrionaceae; genus UBA1573. Next base: position 5,027 of record JAGOQV010000005.1, on the reverse strand, counting down.
GGATGATAACCTTAAGCTGCTCCTTGAGTTCAATATTTGCCACGGACTGATTTGGAGAGTAGTCAGCATTCTGAGCGCCCTCCTGCCCTTCTTGTTGTAGCTTGGCAAGATCTGTTACTTTCATATATTTCTGGTTTTGAGCTTTCTGCGTCTCAAGAATTCTTTGCATTTGTTGAGACATTGCCTGCATCAAAGCTTGCAGCATTGACGCCCGTGCTGGATCTGGTTGTTCAGCCGGTTGCTTTTGAGCTCTTTCCTGTTCACGTTGAACACGAAGTCTTTCCTCTTGAAGTTGACGCCAGCGAACCAATGGATCCTCATTGCCTGTTTCCTCGGCAGGAACATCTAGCAAAGGTTTAGGCGGCTCAATCGGCGTTGGCATCGCGCTCGTTCCCTGTTTTACAGCCTCTTGAAGATTCTGTGCATCGCTTTCTTCAATGGCCTCTTGCATCGCAGGTGAGACTTGTTCTGTGCCTGGGATTTGATTGATATCACTCCCTGTGTTCATGAGAGAGCTAGGAGCTCTTTCTTCTTTGCTACCAAACAAAACCACCGCCCCAACGAGAGCAATCACCCCCGCAACAATAATGGCAAGTTTAACACGTGGATTGTTTTTCCAAGCGTCTCCAAGACTTTGAGACTCTTTTTGATCCTCAAATTCGCCGAAATCCACATCTGGCTCAAGATCCGGCGCATTATCCGAATTGTCGAACGTGTTATTGGACATCAGATTGTTCCTCGCGAGTTAGATAAGCCCTCAACATCTTTCCTTTATCAGAAAGAATCAAGACGGGAGTATAGGGAAGAGCGTAAACATGCATCCCGTCTGCCGACTGCGCAGAATTGTTCCAGCCGGGAGAAAGTAAATTGTAGGGGGTGCGAACAAACATTGCTCCCCCTGTGTCATAGGCCGTGGTCCGGCCATCAACACCAGAAACCTTCATAGGTTTTGCAGACGAAGGAGGAACCCCCTCCAAAATGCCCGCGACCGTCGAATCGCCTGCTTTTATTGATTCTTGCCCCTCAACCAGCGGAGGAACTCCATTGGGACCAATCTCAGGAATCTGCACATCCATTCGAACGTGAACCGATTTGCGATCGGCCACCAGAGTCAAAATAACAGGAGGATTCAGTCCAACCAGTTTCATAGACACGTTCCCCTTGGCAAATTGAGCCATCGGCGTGATGCGGAGCATATTGCTTCCGCTTTCTGGTTGTAAAACTTCAAAATTTCCAGCCCAACTCAGATCCTGAATTGGCCATGGCTGACCCGTTATATCAACGAGGCTAAGCGTGGTCACGTTGCCAATCGCCGTTTTAACAACCAGCGGCTTTTGCCCGGGATCCAAAGAAACCATCTGGAACCCAGACTCTGGACTCGGATCAGGAAAAACAGGCGTCTCAGACGCTTGAGCCGTTTCGTCAAATTTTTCAAGCAATGTCCTGATTTCCCCTGGTTTGAGAGGCATAATTCCAGTGATTGCGCCCTTAAATGCTTCTTTACGCATCAAGGCTTCATCTTCTTCAGGAGTTAGTTTTTTAGTTGCCGTGGCCGGATCTGATCCATCTAGAGGCAATTCCATCCCCGGCACGGTCGGCTGTTGCGCCAGCTCCCCTGACCCAGCAGCATCAACAGGAGGTGATTCGACCCCCGATTGCTCAAGAATCGAAGAAAGTGCTGGCGGAGGAGCCCCCTCTCCCGCAGAAGGGGAGACAGCCTCTGGCAATATCTCGGCTAAACTATTGGATGGCGGCGAATCAGGAGAACCTTGTCTTTGTCCACTTGATTGCGCATAAACCTCACCCCCCCAAACAAGGGGTAGGAGGATCGTAAGAAGCAGTATTTTCGCGGTTTTCATGCACACCCCGTGCAAATCTTAAAAGTGGCCCGATATATTAGGGTTATACCCAATTTTTCGAGATTCTGAATATAAAAACTGACGTAGAATAACTTGTCTTAATCCGCCTGTCACCATCCAATTCACGTCTTGGAAAAAGAGATACGTTATTCTTTTTGTTTTTATGAAAAATAATGGAGCGGGCGACGGGAATCGAACCCGCACGACCAGCTTGGAAGGCTGGAATTCTACCATTGAACTACGCCCGCCCGCTCAAGAACACGGGGATAATACTCAGTTATCACGGCTTTGCAAGAGGGCAAATTATTCAACAAGCCGCCATTTAACTGGCAACCCCCCAGGAGGCTTGCCAAAGGTTTTGGCCGCATTGCCACCACGCTTGACAACTTCGGTAAATTTTACAGTTTTTCCGCTAGGATAAGTCCAACCAGAGCTTCCGCCCGAAATACAGTATTCTCCATCAGCCACACCAAAGATTCCCTCGGCTGCCCGCGCCACCTGTAAACGGCCATTGATATCCAAAATTAAGTGTCTCCCTTTGACAGCCTCCACTTTGGAGGGGTCAATAGAACATTTCAAGTTTCCATACCCGTCTGTGTAGCAAACAACGTTTTCAGGGAAATCGGGAACGGCACTGCGCACGTCTGCCCCCAAAATTGAATAATCTCCCTTAACAATTTTCGCAAATGCCGCCGGAAAAATATCCCGAGAACGGAATTGAGATCCGGCCTTATCACATTTTATTTCGCGGATTTCAGCAGCAGCTTCTTTGACAAAAGCTAGAGAATATCCACTGTTCACTGCGCAAATTTCAACCCCATTGAGCAGCTTCACGTAAACAAATCCCTCGCCAGAGTTTTTGACGCGTGGGGTTAAATCATCTTTACGCGGAGCGGTGTTCACGAAAAATTTCTGACGGCTCCCCAAACGAGAATTTATCGCGGTCTGCGCCAACGCAAAACCTGTTGCGTATGTGTCAAACGCTGGAACTGCAAAGGTATCAATTCCCGCGTCAACACCATCAAGCTCGCTGTAAAGACGCTGAGTGACTTCGGCAAAAGCCAAATCGTGCAAATCTCCGTAATCCGCTATGACATAGACAAGTACTTGATTCGCCATGATTCGTCCTTTTTGTTGGCTTAGTTGAAGGGAAGAAACTCAAATTCTCTCTCTAAGAAATGGTCTATCAAATCTCTTGTTACAAAATCAATTTCTTCTTTGTCATGGGCCAAAATAATATGCGTAGACTCCGGCACTTGTAACCATTTGTCTTCATCAATTTTGCGTTTGAGATCCTCTAAATTTTTGTAAGGCCATTTTCCTTTGTGCCGTTCAAGCAGCATCCAGTCGCTGGTTGAAAATGTGTACATGGCATCTATTGCAGCAGCCATTTCCGTTTCAACAAACCACGGGTGTATCACCTGACCAATCGGAAGCCGAGAAAACCCTTCGTTTTTTAGAAACTCTTGCAACTTCTCTTTTTTCTTCACTAAGTCAGGAGATGGGGGAACCAGTGAAATGTTAAGTCCATCGGCAAAAAAGCGAATAACGTCCTCTCGATATTCTGGGGCAATGCGGTCGTAATCAATAATCCAGCCCCCAGTTCCACGATCCATATGAGGAAAGCGAAAATATTTCACGGGGCGTTCTACGCCCGCGCTCGCGTAAGCTGAGTCAATCAAAGCCTCGGTCCGTGTGATTTGCACAGTACATTCTTCAAACGTCAGTTGGCTAAATCTTTGATGGTTAAAAGAGTGGTTTCCAATGACCATGCCTTTTTCAATGGCACGAATGATCGGTGATGGATTTGCCTCTATTCTTTCGCCCACACAAAAGAGAACCGCAGGAACGCCGCGCTCGACTAAGAAATCGGTTAAACTGTCCGTATGGGGAGATGGGGAGTCGTCAATTGTTAAATACGCAAATTTCATGAAGCCCTCTTTGTGATTGTTTCAAGGCGTGTGCACAAACCTCGCAAACTAATATATTCGTCCCGAATCCAGTAAACAGGTGTCGCCAGAACATCCTCCATCACAATTGGAACGTTCTTCTGATAAAACGCTTCAAAGAATGTTGGTGAGTCGAACAAGTCCAACGAAACCAGCTTGTCCATGATGCCGCCCGTCAAATAAACACCCCCATAACTGTTTCCAAACGCCACGGCCTGATGAACAAAAATCCCCAACCATTCATGAAAGACTTTAAGGCTTTGAATAACCAGAGGGTCATTCCGACCTTTGGCCAGCATTTCATGGGTATCTCGATACTCAACTCCCAAATGGTTCTGAGAAGCAAACACCCGATAAAGATTGTAAAGCCCCGGGCCACTCACCACGTCTTCGTAGATAGGGATCGTTCCATCTGATCGCAGAGCGGCCAAACTTCGAAAAAGCAATATGCTGTCTTCTCCAAGACCTGCGGGAAGCATATGCCCTCCATGTGTTTTTTGGACCATTTTTCCCTGCGGCCCTTCAAGGACATAGGCCAAACCCAGTCCCGTTCCGGGGCCTACCACGCATTTGGTTTTGCTGGAGCTTTGATCCTTCGGTAGAGAGACCGCGTTCAGAGGAAGAAAACTCTCTTCCGAAATATCCAAAACGCCGTAAGCATTGGCTTCAAAATCATTGATTTTATAAAACATCGCTCGCGGAAGCAGGCCCGCCACGCTTTCTTGTGTAACTTGCCATGTATTGCGACCGGCAAAGGCCAAGCCCAAGGCTGAAATACCGTCCGGCGGCATTCCAGAAGATGCGAGAAAATGGCGGGCGGCCTCTTCAAAGACAGGGTAATCCGCCGCCCGAAATTTTTGAGGGACGGTCATAGGGGTCCCTTGCCTTTTCAAAGCAAAGCGGACAAAAGTTCCCCCGACATCACACAACAACAACGTCATGGTCAAGACCATAGCCGCCCGCCCTCGTTTTGACAACGGAAGAACAACCCTTTTTGGGCAAAACTCAAAATCAGTTAGGAAAAACTACACAGTGTAGATGAGGACGCCTGCCCATACAGCAACAAGGGCAAAAACCGTCAGGATGGACTTTACTTCACGAGGCATTGCAGAGTCTCCTTCATAAAAGTCTTCAGTTACGCTGCATTATCCGTTTGATTCCAAATAAAAGTCAATCGCTTCCTTTGCTGCAAAGCAAGAGAGCCTTCAGGCTGTCGTGC
>JAGOQV010000061.1 GCA_018063145.1 Alphaproteobacteria bacterium | reverse complement strand
TTGCGGTTGCCTTTCAAGGCTTCCAGATGATTGCTGGGCGGCACACGCAGATCATTGAGGTTCTGTGCAGCATCCAACATACGCAACTTCCGCAGAGCCCTGCCCTGCATATCGGATGGAAAAGCGCGTGATCGCACACCCTCCCATATTTTTTCAGTTTCCTTACAGGCAAAGGATCTAATCATTTATACTCCCAGCATAACACTCTATACGCATTCCGTACAACATAAATTTTATTCTATTTTCTTAAGTTTTGCCAAAACCGCTAACTTTTCTAGATAACATTTCATGTTTTGTGCGCTAGATTCTGGTATGCAACCATCATTATAAAGGTGTATTGCGTTAGTGTCGGCACTGCCGTCACAGGACAATTTTTGAGCTGTAACTTTGGAAATTCTATACTTCACAGCTATAGGGTAGTCTTCGTATTTTACGAACTGGCTGCTATCTGCAAACCCGATAGGCTTATACTCTCGATTCAAAACAATATAAGCCCCATCCTCATTCTTTTTGAGGCAATACGGCAGATGAATTTGTCTAAAATTAGTTAGCGGCATATCTTATTTTCCTTTCGAGAAAAAGCTTTAACTTTTATTATATTTTTCTTTACGAATTCCGTACAACATAAATTATTTTATCTCTTGTAGTACCACTTCTTTTACTGCCTTTTCAGCCTTAGATCATTCAGTTCACCTACTCAAAAAACTTGGCCAAACTACTGGGCCAACCTCTATAAATGAGTCAAAACCCAGAGTGAATTTGAATACATCATAGACAACTTATAGGAGAATTAAAGATGACCTAGAATACCGATCACGGAAAGGTTTAGCATCAACGCTGAAGCAGAGTTATAAAACACACTTTGAAATTATGTCAATAAATTTCCTGCCCCGCCCCCTTCCCCTATTCTTTGCGTGACTTTGAAGGAGCGGGGCTTTAATAGTATGCCCCAAAGGAAGACAAGGCATCATGGCACCCAAACCTAAAAATAATATCTCCGGTTGGATCAACCTGAACAAACCTGTTGGCATGACGTCCAACGATGCGCTCATGAAAATCAAACGGGCCTTGAACTTTCCCAAAATTGGACACGCCGGAACGCTGGACCCCCTCGCCTCAGGCATTTTGCCGATTGCGCTTGGTGAAGCTACCAAGTTGGTTTCCTATATGGTTGAAGACGATAAAGTTTATCTTTTTACCGTGGTCTGGGGCGAGCAGCGGACAACCGATGATCTTGAAGGCGAAGTGATGGCCACCTCCTCCCATCGTCCGACTCGGGAAGATATAGAAAAAGCCTTGCCCGCTTTTCGTGGCGAAATTATGCAGACACCGCCAACCTTCTCGGCGATTAAAGTCGCAGGGGAGCGGGCCTATGACCTTGCCCGCGCCGGACAGGACTTTCAGCTCGAAGCGCGCCCCGTTCAAGTCTATGAACTGGATTTGGTAGAAGTTACAGCAGATTCAGCCACTTTGCGCTGCACCTGCGGAAAAGGAACCTATGTTCGCTCTTTGGCGAGAGACCTTGCCCTTGCCCTTGGAACCAAAGGATATGTCAGCCATCTGGTACGGGAGGCTGTGGGGCCTTTTTCATTAGAAAATGCGATTTCGCTGGACTTTTTCCTTGAAAACTCCGATAAGGAGACCCTTGAAAGTGCTGTTCTTCCTGTTCAGACCGTACTGGACGACATCCCGGTGCTGGCCGTTGATGATCAGGAAGCCGCTAAGCTCAAAAGTGGGCAATTGCTCACCTTTGTGGCAAGGCCTCAAGTCGAGCGTCTGGTGAAAGCCGGATTTGACTTGAAGTCAGCGGAGCCAGGCCTCGCTCTCGCCCTTTGTCATGGCAAACTGATTGCCATGTTGGAGGTTCTAGGGATTGAAGCCCAGCCAGTGCGTGTATTTAACCTCTCATAAAGTAAAGGAGACCACGATGTCGATTACCACTGAACGTAAAGCCGAAGTGATTAAATCCAATCAAACTTCTGCCAACGACACGGGTTCGCCCGAAGTTCAAATTGCTATTCTGACAGAACGGATCACCAATCTGGCAGCCCATATGCAAACCAACAAAAAAGACGTTTGCAGCCGCCGTGGCCTTTTGATCATGGTTGCCAACCGTCGTAAATTGCTTGACTACTTGAAACGCGTTGATGTGAGACGTTATCAGGCTTTGATTGCCAAACTCGGCATCCGCAAATAATTTTTTGATTTCAAAAAAGCGGACCGCAAGGCCCGCTTTTTTTTAAGAACACATTTTTACCATGTCAAAAGAACCCTCGATTCAAAAACTGCTGGACGTTATGGCGCGGCTCCGCGACCCAGAAAGCGGCTGTCCGTGGGACCTCAAACAGGACTTCAAATCCATCGCCCCCTGCGCGATTGAGGAAACCTATGAACTGGTGAACGCCATTGACAATAACGACATAGAAAATATGCGTGAAGAATTGGGCGATGTTCTTTTGCAAGTTGTCTTTCATGCCCAAATGGCTAAGGAACAAAATCTTTTTACCTTTGATGATGTGGTGGAGGGAATTGTCCATAAACTCATCTCGCGCCATCCTCATGTTTTTGGTGAAGAAACCGCTGTAACTCCCGACGATGTCATGAAAATTTGGGGTTCAGTTAAGCAAAAAGAAAAAGACGCAAAGGGCATAAAGCAGGAAGAAAGCATTTTAGACGCTGTGCCTGTGGGGCTTCCCTCCGTCATGCGGATGCAAAAAATGACAAAAATTGCAGCCAAAGCCGGATTCGAGTGGGAAAACACCGATGGCGTTCTGGATAAGATCGAAGAAGAAATCTGTGAGTTTCGTGAATCTCTTGCCCAAGGTCACAAAGAACATATCGCAGAAGAATTGGGAGACGTGTTTTTCACTCTTGTTCAACTGGGCCGCTGGTTGGGTTATGATTGTGATGACATTATCCGCAGATCGAATGTAAAATTTTATAATCGTTTCAGTGGAATGGAGCGCGATATTAAACTAAAAAATGAAGATATGTCTTCCCTTTCCACTGCCGAATGGGAAGAACACTGGCAAAAACAAAAAAAGAAAGAGCACGCAGCCTAAAGGGTGCTTAACCCGCTCGTGATTTGGGACTATTGCTCAGGCGCGTTTCAATCTGGGCTAAAATATCCTTAGCCACCATTGTCAAGCTATCATCCCGTGCGCCCATGACAACGATACGGTCCCCTTCTTCTGCGTCAGCAACGAGTTGGGAAACAATATCTTCCCTTTGTGCGAACCACTGCGCCGGAACATTCAACGCTTTCATTTCTTTGACAAAATCTTGCGCCGTGAAGGATTGGTCAGTTGTTCCCCCTAAATACAGAACTTCGGGGATATAAAGCCGATCTTCGGGGGCGAGATATTGTTGAAAGACTTCGGCTAATTCCTTGTGCATTAGGGACAAAGGACCATAGCCATGAAGTTGAAAAAGAATAAGCACACGCCCAGAAAATTCATTCAGAGTAGATAAAGTAGCGGCAATTTTATCAGGGTTATGAGCAAAATCGTCAATCACGGTTACGCCATTGGCCGTTCCAATTATTTCCATCCGCCGCTTGACGCCTTGGAAAGACTCCAAAAACCGGCAGGTTTGGGAAAGAGGAGCGCCAAGGTAGCTGACCACTGCAATACACGCCAGCGCATTTTCAACATTATGCTGCCCGGGAATCATTAGGGACAATGTGGTTGCTTCCCCTGTTTCTTGATCGCAAATTTCGCATGAAATACCATCTGGCCGAGGATCAAGATTATGCGCGACAAACCGCGCCCCTTCATTTTCAATACCAAACGTGACGGGAAATCCTGACAAATGTTTAAGCAGCTCCGCAGCTATCGGGTTATCTAGATTAACAATCCGGTGTTTGGCCCGCGACAAGAAAGCCAAAAAGGCTTGCGATGTTTCTTTGACGGATTTGTGGTCGAGTGAAATATTGGTCAAGACGGCAACAGTCGGTTCATAATAGACAACTGATCCATCGCTCTCATCGCATTCGGACACGAAAAGATCAGGGGAGCCAAGAAGGGCCGTTGCATAAGGCTGATTCTCTGACACAAAATTGCGGAACACCGCGCCGTTCATCACCGTTGGATTCCGACCCATTTTCTTGAGAACATAGCCAATCATGCCCGTTGTGGTTGACTTGCCGCTGGTCCCTGCAATCCCGATTCTGGTTTCGGCCTTATTAAAGGCCATCGCCAGTAATTCAGCTCTAAGCAGAATAGGGATGCCAAGAGCCCTCGCCCGCTGTACGTCAGGAATAGAAACTTCAACTGCTGCCGAAGTGACAAGCGCAGAACAATCCTCAGTTATCCCCGACCCATCTTGAGGAAAAAGTGAAATGCCTTGTTTTTGAATAAAGTCAAATTTCTCTGGTGTACGGCCTTGGTCGTAAGCGCGGTCGGACCCTGCGATCTTCGCTCCTTGTGACTGAAGGATGAGAGCAAGCGGCAACATTCCACTCCCCCCGAGACCACAAAAAAAATAGGAAGGGGAACTCTCTGTCATCACCAAGAAACCTTCTTCTTAAATCCTAAAACGATGTGGTTGCCGGAAAAACTGGCTGGGGCAGAGGCCGCGCCGAAGGAACCGAAAGATTCGGCGTACCAACGGATGAGGAAGGTTTCCCTTCTCCCTCTTCCAATTTTTTGACGGAAAGAACAGATGTAGGCATCGCACTCGAAGTCTTTTCAGACTCTGCTACAGGCTTGGCTTCTGGATCAATCGTAACATCTGCTGAAACTTTGGGCGTTTTTTCGCCCTCGGACTTGGTCTTGGTTTTATCACCATAAAACCCGCCTTCAACTGCGGCTTTTCTGGCTTCACGCTCGGCTTCTTGTTGAGCGTCTAGAGCTGCTTGGCGATCAAATTCTTCTTCTGCAGCCTTATGACGAGCCGCTAAAGCCGCGTCCCCGGGTTGCTGGGCCGTGAATGGCCGCATATCTTCAACCGGAGCATCCTGTGGATTCAGCGCATCTGTGTTGTAATAGGATGGGAGCAAACTTGGTGTGGCAACGGTGTCCGAAAAATCGACCGTCACAACTTCTGGATACAAATTCTTGGCTCCAGTTTCTACGTCGTAAAGAAGTCCCAAAGATCCGTTGAGGATATTCAAGGCCGTAGTTGGATTTCCGTGAGGTTCAACATCGAATGATTTTTCTCGGTTTCCTGGGGCCATGCAATCTAGGTGGAGGGTCTTAGCGGATTTTTTAATCCAGACTGTTTGGGGAACCCGAATGAAATACTTCATTTCATTCCCGCCTGACGTGGCCTCACAGGTAACATCCGTTGCACCAACAGCCTCGAACTTCACGGGCTGGGAAGACCCATCTACCATCGTGGCACAGGCAGAGAGTGATAAGCAAAGAACAGCTAATGACAGAGCGCGTTTCATGAAAAAATCCTAAAGGGAAAACAATCTCCCTTCTTCCTAGCGGAAAATGACAGATTCGGCAACCAGCGAAGCAGCTCCTCCAAAGATCTCTACAAGAAAGATGGAAAAGATCCCCAGCCTAGGCTGCCGATTTGGCATCAGCGTTTCCGGCAGACTTCATAACCTTAAAGTCGAGTTTGCTAGATTTTTCGCTTACCGCAACCGAGGACCCATCGGGAATTTCTCCCTGAAGGATCATTTCAGCCAAGTGGTTTTGCAAATAGGTCTGAATGGCCCGCTTGAGAGGCCGAGCCCCATAAACAGGGTCAAACCCCTTATCTGCCAGCCACAATTTAGCTTTGTCATCAACGGTTAAGGTCACGCGCCGCTGTACCAGCAGTTTCCGCAGATTTCCCAGTTGAATATCGACAATACCAGCCATCTGGTCACGCCCGAGTCTTCGGAAGAGCAGAATTTCGTCAAGGCGGTTGAGAAACTCTGGACGGAAGAATTTGCGAACGGCTTCCATGACCTGAGGCCGTACCTTTTCAATATCCTTGCCCTCATCCAAAGCCGCCAAGTGATCGGCCCCAAGGTTAGAAGTCATAATCAAGACAGTGTTGCTGAAATCCACCGTGCGCCCCTGTCCATCCGTCAACCGTCCGTCATCAAGGACTTGCAGGAGTACATTGAAAACATCAGGGTGGGCCTTCTCGATTTCATCAAAAAGAACGACTTGATAGGGGCGGCGGCGAATAGCCTCGGTCAAGGCTCCCCCCTCTTCGTAACCAACATAACCAGGGGGAGCCCCAATCATGCGGGCCACCGAATGTTTTTCCATGTACTCTGACATATCCAGCCGAATAAGAGCCGTATCATCATCAAACAAGAACTCTGCGAGAGCCTTGGTCAGTTCGGTTTTGCCAACCCCTGTCGGGCCCAGAAAAAGAAACGAACCAATTGGCCGCCGCGGGTCCTGAAGTCCGGCACGGGAACGGCGCACAGCGGCAGCCACAGCCCCTACGGCTTCCTCCTGCCCCACCACACGCGCACGCAGTTTCTTTTCCATGTTCAGAAGCTTTTCGTTCTCCCCTTGCATCATTTTATCAATGGGAATGCCAGTCCAGCGACTGACAATGCTAGCAATATCATCCGCCGTAACTTCCTCATTGATGAGGTGACGCGCTTCGTTGTTCGCAGCCCCTTCCAAAGCCTTGCTTAATTCAGGGATTTTACCGTATTTGAGTTCGCCAGCCTTGGCCCAATTTCCTTCCCGTTCGGCCTGTTCCAATTCGATACGGGCACGATCCAGCTCTTCGGTCAGTTTCTGTCCTTTATTGATTTTTTCTTTTTCAGCCTGCCATTGAGCGGTAAGAACAGCGGATTTCCCTTCAAGGTCTTTTAATTCGTCTTCGAGTTTAACCAGCCTATCCTTAGAAGCGGGATCCGATTCTTTTTTCAAGGCTTCCCGTTCGATTTTAAGTTGGACAATCCGTCGGTCAAATTCGTCAATTTCTTCTGGCTTACTGTCCACTTGAATGCGCAGACGCGAAGAAGCCTCATCCACCAAGTCAATTGCTTTATCGGGCAGAAATCGATCAGTTATATAACGATTGGACAATTGCGCTGCCGCGACAATTGCCGCATCGGTAATGCGCACCCCGTGGTGAACCTCATATTTTTCCTTGAGTCCACGAAGAATTGAAATTGTATCCTCAACAGTTGGTTCGGTCACAAAAACAGGTTGGAAGCGGCGGGCCAGAGCCGCATCTTTTTCAATGTGCTTGCGGTATTCATCAAGAGTTGTCGCTCCGACCATCCGCAGCTCTCCCCGCGCCAGAGCTGGCTTGAGCATATTCGAGGCATCCATCGCCCCATCAGCCTTACCCGCCCCCACAAGGGTATGCAATTCATCCAGAAAAAGGACAATCTCCCCACTACTGCCACGAATTTCATCAAGAACTGACTTGAGCCTTTCCTCAAATTCTCCGCGAAACTTCGCACCAGCGACAAGGGCCCCAAGATCAAGCGACATGAGTCGTTTGTCCCGCAAAGATTCAGGAACGTCTCCGTTGACAATTCTTTGCGCCAACCCTTCGATAATCGCAGTTTTCCCGACCCCGGGCTCACCAATCAGAACCGGATTGTTCTTGGTTCGGCGCGAAAGAACCTGAACTGTACGACGAATCTCCTCATCCCGTCCGATCACAGGGTCAAGCTTGCCTTCTCGCGCCAGTGCCGTCATATCGCGAGCGTATTTATTGAGAGAATCAAAATTATCTTCGGCTGTCGCACTATCCGCTGTACGGCCTTTGCGCAACTCATTGATAGCTGTGTTCATCTGTCCAGCCGTTACACCAGACTTTTCAAGAACTCCGGTTACGTCCGTAGCCTTGGCCAAAGTCATGGCTTGCAAGACCCGCTCAGTGGTCAGAAACTTATCTCCTGCCTTCTCTGACAAAGCCATTGCCGCATCAATCATCTTGGCAAGGTCGGTGGAGAGCCTCATCCCACCAGCCCCGGGCCCATCGACCGAAGGCAACTTGCTCAGGGCTGTTTCAACATCTTTCTTAAGCAGAGCCGGATTTCCCCCTGCCGATTTGACCAAACGCCCCGTCAGACCATCTTCATCTTCCAGCATAACCTTGAGCAAATGCTCTGGTTCAAGGGATTGGTGCTTGGAGCGTGCAGCCAAGGTCTGGGCTTTTTGCAAAAGAGCCCGAAGTTTTTCGCTAAATTTTTCAAAATCCATGATGAAATCCTTGAGAAGGGAGAGTCCTGTTACTTACCTAAACTCTAATTTAGGAGTCTCTGAGCTCTACGTCCAGAACAGACATGAAAAATTTGAAAATTTAACTCATTTGAAAAGAGCGTTCCTGAGGCAGAGCATCTCCAACAAAAAACTTTTGGTAAGTGGCTTCAGGGTTAAAAGCAGGCAATGCTGTCCGAGTTTGTAAAAACCGGATATCCGTTCCTTCCAGAACCGCACAAGTCATGATGCCATGCCTGAAAATGCCAGTATCCACGCCAATTTGGTTTCCAGTTGAGAGCGGGGCTTCCGAAATTGTATGTCCGTGGACAATCTTTTTTGCGAGACCCCCCTTATATTCGGGAAAGTCCCGAGCTTTTTTTGACAATCCTGCCAAATAGAGTCCGTCCTGCTGGTCCAAAGATTTATCAGGGTCAACCGCCGCATGAACAAACATATATCCCCCGTTTGTATAAGAAAACTCGGTGGTGGCTAGAAATTCTTTATGAGAGTCCGGCATGACCGCTACCAACTCGCGTCTTGCGTCCTCAAGATCTGGCGGGTTAACAATGTAATTACTATGCGGAAAGCGAATGCTATTTGCACTTAAAGTCCGCGTTAGGGGGCACAAAACCCCGTAGCTATCTACGGTTTCCATCAACCCATTGTTCAGAGCCGCAATGGTAAAGGGAGAGAAATGGCTGCCTACCGGATTCTTAATAAATCCGCTAAGAGCCAGATCATGGTTTCCAGTCAGAAAAACTCTCTTAATCCCATCGCTCTGTTCAAGGCCTTTCTCACGAACGAGACAATCAAGAACAGCTTTGCTGTCTGGCCCACGGTCCACGTAATCTCCCAGAAAAACAATCACGGCAGTTTGCGGATGATTTTCTTTGATGTCCGCGTGAATTTTGGCGAGCATGGCCTCTAACGTATCGGGGTAGCCATGAATATCCCCAATCGCATAGATACGCGTCCCTTGCTCAGGAGAAAACGAATTACCCCCGAATCCAGACGGCTTCGCAGTTCCCGAAAAAAGACCTCTCAATGACCCAAAAATAGACATAATACATTTTTATGCATTACGG
>JAGOQV010000121.1 GCA_018063145.1 Alphaproteobacteria bacterium | reverse complement strand
GCCAAAATGACTTCCTGCGGTTGCAAGGACTCCGTCCGCGTGCGGAGTTCGTGCAATCGCAAATCTTCAGGCCGGACCCCATCAAGGGCAGAAAGAACCCCGCCCAAAATATGATACAAACCCCGATAGCCGCCAGTGCGCTCCAGAGCCCACAAATCAGCAACACTGGCCACAACACACAGCAAGCGTTTATCGCGGCTCTGGTCAAGGCAGAGACGGCACGGATCGGTATGGTCGAGATTGCCGCACAAGGCGCAAGACTTAATCGTTGTCGCGGTCTGGTCGAGGGTCCGCATCAAGGGCAATAAAGATTCCTCTTTGCGGTTAATCAAGTGAAGAGCGGCTCGCCGCGCCGAGCGCGGGCCCAGCCCGGGCAAAGAAGCTAGATGGCGGATCAGTTGGTCCAGTGGCCCGTCATTCATCACGCTCTGATCCGCTGGCAGTGCACGAGTTGAAATAACCCAAATCGCTATGGATATGGGATGGGTCGGCTCCGGCTGCCAAACAAAGTTCGGTCATGTGACGAACCAGTTCAACTGGTCCTGCCCCGAAAATGCGGGCCCCTTTGAGGTCAGGAAAATCCTTAACCATCTCCGCTGACACAAGCCCATGACGAATTCCTTCGATTTTCTCTTCAGAGAGAACAGGGACGTAGTGGAAGCGTTTATCCGTATCCTCTAAATCCAAAAAGAAATCCTCAAGATATAAATCGTCAAGACCGCGCACCCCGTGATAAAGAAAAACATCGCGGGAGTGAGCATCTTTGATCGATGCCTCCACAATTGCCTTCATAGGAGCAAGACCCGTCCCGCCCGCCACAGCAATCAACGGACGCGGACAAGCCGGCACGTACAAACACGATCCGTATGGAGCCGTAACGTCCAACACATCATCTGGTTTCAAAATTTCGGTTGCGTAGTGAGAGGCTCCAGAAGCCGTCCGGCGAATGTGAAATTCGAGAAATTTTCCATTGGGCGCATTCGCAATTGAAAAAGGACGCGCCGCACATCCAGAAAACGTCAACATCGCATATTGTCCAGCTTGGTAATCTGGCAAAGCCAAGTCAGGGTCATCAGGAGCCACCCAGATCACCCTCACCCGCGAATCGCTCTCCAGATCGGGAAAATCTTCGCTGTGCAAAACAACAGCCTTAAACGCGTGAGCGGTTGGATCAGGAGCAGAGTCGGCTAATCCCTTGGTGGACATTATTGGTTCAGCCCTTTTCGTTGAGGGTCACGATAGACGAAGTAGCTCCCGGGCAGATTCATCCCCGTTTGAGTATTAAACAATTCCGTCTCGGTAATTGAGCCTTGGGCATCCACCACCCGCCATTTTTTCAGTTCAAACTTCGGAGATTCCTTAAACCCCAGAGTCAAGGTTCCCGCCCCGGGCTCTTTGGTTTGAATCACCGTCATCTGCAGCAATCCCCCCGAGCGCATAATTTTTTTGACTTTCAGATCTCCGTGCAAACTCATATTTTTCCGCAAGAGAAAATCCGCCAAAGTCTGACTGATCGGGGCATTGCTTTGTTGTTTAAGCTGCCCGTCATAGAAATAGATCATCAGCCCATCCGCCACGACAAAATCTTTGAGCGGCAGATCATATTCGAAACGCAATTTCCCGGGCCGAGAGAGATAAAAATTCCCACGGCTTTGCGTCCCATCAGGAGCCGTCTGGACAAAACGCGCCTTGGCTGTTTTGAGCGTGGCAAAATAAGCCTCAGCCTGCGTGACCTCGGGGGGGATGACGACAGGCGCAGAAGGGGTCTGCGCAGCAGCGCTTTGCAAAGGTGGGGCAATCAAAACAAGAGCGGCCAACACCGCCATGAGGATGGTCTTTTTCATACATGATACTTAGGCCATTCAAGCCCCGAAGTCCAGAGAGGAAGAGAATTCAACCCAAGATTTTCAAAACCGTGAGGCAACGCTTTCCTTTGCTGTTTTGAAATGACCCGTTTGGAGAAAACATAAAACCTGATTGTGAACAATGGGTTTGTCATGAATAAAGCTGTGCGTTGCCGAAACGGTTATATGGTCCGTCATGCCTTTTAGTTTGGTTTTTTCTACCGATACACGCCCATCGCTTTTCCCTGAAATAACGAAAACCGAAACGATGTACGGCCATTCCTTGGTTCCCGCAATAATGCCAAGATCGTAATAAGGGGGTTCAGTATTTTTGTCCTGAACGCTGGTGGTCAATTCCTGCCCCGCTGGCCCATAATACCATTTATACAGCCGCAAGTTATGAATGAAATCGGCAACATCACTGCCCCGATTGGGTGGAGCGATCATAACCACACGCCCAAGTTTTTCCTGAGGGATGACGTCTTTGTACTGTTCCAGATATTTCCGAACCACAAGCCCGCCCATACTGTGAGTGACAAAATGAACCTTGGTCGATTGATTCCAGAAATCTTTAGAAAGCTTTTCGTCTCTCAAAACTTTGGCAATCCCCTCTAGGTCATGATTGGTTGAGGGGTAGGTGATAGCGAGCGTTGCATACCCTTCTTTTTTCAAAGCAGCTTCCATGTTCCGCATACTGCTTTCACTTTGTGCAATGCCGTGAAGCAGAACCACTTTCTCCCCAGAAGATGCCGCGGCAGGTTGGGGAACCACACTCGCCCCTAGGCCAATAAGCAAGGCGATGGCTGTCATCAATTTATTCACAATAGA
>JAGOQV010000060.1 GCA_018063145.1 Alphaproteobacteria bacterium | reverse complement strand
CCTTTGTCTTCAAGCGAAATTCCTTTTTCGTCAATGTGACGGTAAAAGGTGGACCTTTGAACTCCTGCCATTTTGGCGGCCTGCGAAATGGACACTTTCATAAGTTTTCTCTTTGTTCGGGTTTGTCCTTTAAGTCAATCCTCGGATTGTAGATAGCTCCTTACCAGACGCTCATATTTACGACAAGTTTTACTGCCTCATTTGTCCACAACTGCTTTCTTCTGGTGATAGCGTGTGTTCTTTCTTAATTAAAATTTTACAGAAAACCATCCTAAAATCGAAACGAAAGTTATTGCTATAATTTATTTTCCATGTTGCAATAAGAGGATGGAGTTTGTGTCCCCTTCAAAAGGAATTGCCACAAACCAAAAAGAAAAAATAATAAAGTATCGGGTGGTAAATTATGAATAAACACGCTGTGTTGGCAGCCGATCTCTCGCGCCATGCCTTTCGTTATCTTGTCACTGTTTGGTTATCTGTTGTTCTTCTGACCTTTGCTATTGCCCTCCTCTTTTTCTCAACGACGGAGGCCAAAGCTTCTGATTTTCTCTCCCCTGAACTGGTTTGCTCTCGTGGCCATCCCCTACCCCTTGTATCCTCTGCTGGCCACGAGGCCTATCAACCAACCAGTTTCCAGAGCCGGCGCTCGGCCGGAAAGAACAGTCTGTCTAGGGTTCAAGCGATGTAAGCCCCGTGTGAGTGTCAAAGTCAGCAAGCTTTGTAACACTTGGTTTTGGGCAGTGATCCCGTTAGGCAGCCCCTCTTAACCGGATCATGATAAAGAGCTAAATCCAGAAGATTGTGACGCAACCTGCCGTTTCCTACCAGAGGCTCTCCCCTGACCTCTGGTAGGAGCGGTTTTTTTTAGAACTGAGTACCCAATTATAAAAGACCCATCAGCCAGTCGGGCAGCGGAATATCTGCCAAGAACGCGATAGCAAGAACGCTGCAAAACAAGACAAGGCTCCCTCCAAGAGACCACCAGACGGCCTCTCCAGCTTTGGGTAATGTATTGCCTAAAACTTCCGGTTTAAGAAAAGAGGAAAGAGCTTTGCGGCGTGCAAGGAGGGCCAAAAGCTGCGCCCCCAAAACCCCGCTATAAAACCCGATTGGCAGGAAAACAAAATCAAGGAGATCAAGAGCCAGAATCGGCACGCCCGCCAATCCAAGAGATATCCTAAAATTTCCAACAAAGTAGAAAAGCAAGAAAGCAAAATATATCCCTAGGCCGCTTGCACTGCCTACCAAACGGGCTTTGCGGGTAATTGCCTGCAAGGCGGCATCGGCAAGAGTGCTCAGTTCCAACAAGCGATCAGCAGTAATCCCCATCGGGTATTTTGCCGTGAGAGTTTCAAGAGCTTTGCGAGGGGTTTTTCGAAGAGCTGTTTGTACAATCACCTCTTGTAACATTTTATATTTTGCGGCACGGGCAATTTTTCCGGCTACGTTTCCGAACCCCTTGCTAGCTTCAAGCAAGACACTCTGCCCCTTTTTGGTTAAGTCATCTAAAAAGGCCGGAGCCTCAATCAGACGTCCATGATAACCGAATAATGTCGCCGGAATAATTCTGTTTTTGAAACGAAACTGGATATTGCCATGAGGAACCTTCGCATCATAATCAATGAAGATCATGTCATCCGGCTCCTTGTCCTGAGTCTGGTTGTGCAGCGGTGCAGGACGTAGAGTTACCTCAACATCCCCTTTCTCAACCAAACGAGCCCCTAGAGATTCAACCATATTGGCCACTTCTGGGGGAAGAACATCCCTTTGGAAATCGAAACTAATTAGAGATTCAATCTCAACATGAGCCAAGTGCGATAGCCAACCAGTCCCTACACATTTTTTGCACGACAAAGTTCCAGAAGCCTTGCAAACCGCGCATTGCACCTGTCCACGACCATGGCATTTGATACAGGAAACTTTTCCATCACCCCGACATTTTGTGCAAGTTTGATGTCCATTCGCAGTTGGTGTGTGTCCTGTTCCTCGGCATTGCGGACAAACAGTTTGCCGACGACCCTGACAATTCTGGCAGGTCAAAACACCGTGACCATAACATTTGGCACATTGCAATTTTCCAGTATGAGAACAAGCTGGGCAGCCTTCGTGCATAACCAAGTTGCGAGCGAGCGCATCAAAGGTCATTTTCTGGTTTTTCATCCCGAACCCTTTATCAGGACGCATAAAAACCGTATCAACAATTACTTTCCGCTTAGCAGGTTCAGTCCGCGCCCGCACCAAAGACAACGAAAGTTCCTTCTGAAAATCTTCTTGGGATGTTGCCAACTCAGACGCCGTATTCCGGCCCGGCTCAACACGGACCCCATATCGCGGAGTTAGTTTAAGAACCGTTTTTGCTGTAAACGGGTAAACTTTGGCGGTACAGCTTTCGACACTCACATCCTCAACCCGCAACCCATTTCCCTTGACCAGCCCTTGTAATCTCTTGAGGGCACGTTCAATCAACTTAGGATCAATCAGGTTTATCTCCTGATTGGGGGTCATTAAAGGGGGTTGGACAGGAAGGTCACTCTCACTCATGGGCATAATTAAGCACAAGACTTACCCTAAAAACCAGAGGTAAATTTCGTCCCATTCATCATCTTTTTGGTGGACAAGACCTCTGGCTTGTTCTTCTATGGGGGAAGAAAAAGAGAGGTCCCATGCGATTTTCCATCAATGTTGACTGCACCCCCGAAGAAGCTAGACAGTTTTTTGGCTTGCCAGACGTTTTGCCCATGCAACAAGACCTTATGGACCAATTAAGTAAGAAATTGGCTGAAAATATCCAGACTATGGAACCAGAAGCCTTAATGAAAACGTGGGTTCCCGCTTTGTTTCAAGGATGGTCAGATATGCAGAAGAATTTTTGGGGACAGATGGGGGGCATGAACTTTAACATGAATCAGGCCTCTTCTCCCTCTGCGAGCCAAGATAAGCCAGAAACTCCAGCAAACAAGCGCAAAAGATAGATTCTCTCACATGACTTCCGTCACCCAGACTATCTATGCCCTCTCCACCGCCGCCGGACGGGGAGGTGTTGCCGTTGTTCGGGTTTCTGGCCCAAATGCGTGGGAGAGTCTAAAAAACCTGACCAGAACCAGTCCTGCTCCCGTTCCTCGCAATGTCGTTCTCAGGACTTTGTCTGATCCCGCAACCGGACTAATTCTCGATCATGCGATGGTCATCGGCTTTCGCTCTCCGTCAAGCTTTACGGGAGAAGATGTTGTGGAATACCACCTGCATGGCGGGATTGCCGTCGTGCAAGGTGTTCTTAAGGCGCTCGCTGCTGAAGATCATCACCGATTGGCCCACCCGGGGGAATTTACACGGCGAGCTTTTGAAAACGGAAAAATAGATTTAACCGCCGCAGAAGCTATCGGAGATCTTATCGAAGCCGAAACTGAAGCCCAGCGCGAACAAGCCCTAACCCAGATGGACGGCGGATTATTCCGTTTATACGAAGGGTGGAAAAATCGCCTGACCCATATTCTGGCCTTGATGGAAGCTGATCTTGATTTTTCCGATCAGGATCTGCCCGAAGATTTACTGCTGCGGGTTCGCCCTGACTTATCCGATCTGCGCGAAGAATTAACTGCGCATCTTGATGACAATCGGCGAGGAGAGCGTCTGCGCAGTGGGTTTCATCTGGTCATTCTTGGGTCGCCCAACGCAGGAAAGTCTTCTTTACTGAACGCGCTTGTCCAGCGTGACGTGGCAATTGTTTCAGCCCTTCCGGGGACAACACGGGACATTATTGAGGCTCATTTGAATATTGGTGGCTATCCAGCCATTATTTCTGACACAGCCGGATTGCGGCCAGAACAAGTTGGACAAGAGGGGCAAGAGGGAATTGAAAGCGAAGGAATCCGCCGCGCCCTTTGTCGGGCTAAAGAGGCAGACCTGAAAATTCTATTATTCGATGGAACACGCACTCCCGACCCTCACACGCTCAACTTGATTGATGAAACATCTTTACTCGTGGCAAACAAGGCCGATCTTGGTCTTTTGGAAGATGTTTATGATGAGCGTTTTATCCGTTTGTCCACACAAAGCGGGGAAGGAATGGAAACTTTTTTATCAGAAGTTTGCAATTCTCTCAGAACCCTTGCTGGTCCTCAAATGACTACGCCGAGCCTGACCCGTACGCGTCACCGCCATGCCCTTGAGAAAGCTCTTGTCTCTCTGGAAAGATCTGTCATAG
Source organism: Alphaproteobacteria bacterium (assembly GCA_018063145.1). Classification (GTDB taxonomy): domain Bacteria; phylum Pseudomonadota; class Alphaproteobacteria; order Micavibrionales; family Micavibrionaceae; genus UBA1573. The sequence goes on along the minus strand of JAGOQV010000060.1, from coordinate 5,717 downwards.
CCCCCCTCCCCGAACTTGCAGCCGAAGATGTCCGCCTTGCTATTCGTTTTCTAGGAGAAATTACCGGACGAGTTGGCGTTGAAGAATTGCTCGATAAAATCTTTCGAGATTTCTGTATCGGAAAATAGGTTATAAACTCGCCGCCTTGACAATATAGTCACTAACCAACGTTTCCGCTGGCATCCCAGTTTGCTTGGTTTTTGACTCAACCTGTGCAAGGCGCAGCAAAAGCTGCCGCAATCTTCCAGCAGAGAACCGGTTAACCTGAACCCGAAACAAATCGGCTTGTTTGAAGAACACGGGAGGTTGAAGACTTTTCATAGCCGCTTCAAGTGGGGTTCCTTGGTCAATCTGACAACGCACCAAATGGAGACGGGACAAATGGTTTTGCAAAACCCGTTCAATGGCCATCAGTTCTTTTCCGTCTTCAAGAAGGCGGCGATAAGACCGCAAGGCAAGGGCAACATTTCCTCCGGTTACAGCATAGACCAAATCATCGAAACTTTGAACGCCGCTATCTCCACAAGATTGCTGTACGTCAAGTACACTGACTGTTTTTTGCGGAGAAGAGATCATATAGACAATCAGTTTCTCAATTTCCATGCGTGCTTTTTGCCGATCCCCTTTGATACTTTGAGCCATGAGGTCGAGAGCATCGGCAGAAATAGTCAGGCCCGCACTGCGCAGTTCATCACGAATAAAATTGCCAACGCTCCGCTCGTCTTCCACATAACAAGGAAGGGCCGCTGCGTTATCGGTTGCTTCAAAAAGTTTACGCAAGGCGCTCTGCGTGCCAAGGTCTCCAGCCTCAATGACAACGAACACCCCTCCGCGTGGCTTTGATTTCAGCCATTCTTTAAGGTGGGAGGCTATAGCTTCCGCCGGAGATGTAATACGAACCAGCCGATCTCCCCCCATTAAAGATTGGGCGTTTAATTCGTCAAATAAGCGGGATGAGTCGGCTTCGATTATTTCTCCGGTCAAGTGGGCTGCGTTAAAAGGATCATTCAGATCTGCAACAATCAGTTTGGAGAGTATATGCCCGCGCTCGCGTACCAATCCAGCATCAGGGCCGTAAACCAACACCGCACGGATAGCCGCATCCGGTTTCTTCAAGAATGGGTCAATCTGGTTGGTTTTTAGCTTCATTTGGAGGTATGAAAATAAAGAGAGAGGGCCAGTTCAACCTGACGCGCAATTTCAGCAATTGCATTACTGCGAGCATTTTCTTCGGTCACACGCGTTGCAAACTCACTCTGCAAAACATTATAACTGGTAATACTTGAAAGAGGGCGGCGAAGAATCTCAACACCTTTTGCATCCAGCAAAACCATTTGAGTTCGTATGGTTAACTGGGCGCGGGTAGCTTCAGCACTCTTGGTAATATCCAGCTCACCTTTGGCCTCGGCCAGCTTCTCAATTTTGAGTGTGTAGGAAGGATTCACAGGATACCCACCGCTATAAAGCCGATCAATCAGCAAGTTGCGCAGCGTTTGTCCAGAACGGTCAGGAATCAAAGAAACCTCAACTTGGGAAAAAGAGCTTCTGAGAGAAGAGGGTGAATTTCCCTCTGGACTCCTTGTCCCATAAAGCGGCGTAAAGCCACACGCGGCAAGCACGAAGGGACAGAGAAGAATAAGAACAAGGGATGAAAAAACGCGCACGCTCTTACCCTCCCACCACAACATTGACAATACGGTTGGGGACAACAATCGTTTTCTGGATCGCTCGTCCATCCAGAGCTTTTCTAACGTCGTCATTGGCCAGAACCATTTCTTCAACAACGCGAGATTCACAATCACGCGGAATCGTAATTGTTGCACGCAGCTTGCCGTTAATCTGGACTGCAATTGTCACAGAGTCTTCCTGAAGAAAGGTTTCGTCGACTTTCGGCCACGGCGTATGAACCAGATAGGTTGTGTGGCCAAGCTCTGCCCAAAGCTCCTCAGTCACGTGCGGAATGACAGGATTAAACCCACGCACCAAAAACTCTGTCGCTTCTTGTAAGACTTTGGTATCGGCAGGACTTTCTGGCGAGAATTCCTCAAGGAGATTGGTAAATTCGCGTAACCGCGCCACAACTTTATTCATATGAAACGCATCAATATCTCTTCCAATCAGATCAATGGTCTGGTGAGCTTTTTGCTGCAATTTTTTGGCCGCTTCGGACAACGGGCCATCCCCTTCGGGGGAGGTTTCCAAGAGAGTTTTTTTATCTTGAACGACACGGGTTAGGCGGTTGATAAACCTCCATGCCCCTTCCAATCCGCTTTCCGTCCATTCCAAGTCACGGTCAGGTGGAGAATCCGACAAAATAAACAGCCTCGCCGCATCCGCGCCGTAGGTATCAAGGATATCCTGCGGATCAATGGTGTTATGCTTGGATTTCGACATTTTTTCAACACGCCCAGCGATAACAGGTTCGTGGTTGCCCGTTGCCATGACCCAGTTACCTTTTTCATCCTTTATAACATCTTTAGGATAGAGCCAGTTGCCTTTGCTGTCCTTATAAGTCATGTGGTTAATCATGCCTTGCGTATACAATCCCGCAAAGGGCTCTTCAACGTCCAGATACCCGCAATCTTTCAGGGCGCGAGTGAAGAATCTGGAATAAAGAAGGTGAAGCACAGCGTGTTCCACCCCGCCGATATACTGATCCACAGCCAGCCAATATTTTGCTTTGCTGCGGTCAAATCCAAGCGTTTCGTTTTTCGGATCGGTATAGCGGGCAAAATACCAGCTTGATTCAAAGAACGTGTCAAACGTATCGGTTTCGCGAGTGGCTTTTGCTCCGCAACTTGGGCAAGTTGTGTGTTTCCACGAAGGATGATGTTCAAGCGGGTTCCCCGGCTTATCAAACGACACATCATAAGGAAGCTCAACGGGAAGCTGTTCCTCTGGAACTGGAACCACGCCACAAGAAGGGCAATGAATAACTGGTATGGGACAGCCCCAGTATCTTTGACGGGAAATTCCCCAATCACGCAGACGATATTGTGTGACACCTTCTCCGCGTCCCATTTGTTCCATCTTGGCAATGGCGGCGGCTTTCGCGGCGGCTATTTCTTTGCCATTCAAGAAATCGGAGTTGATAAGATTTCCCTCTCCTACATAGGGCAACGGAACTGCTTCGCCTGAAACGGGAGAAACAACCTGAGTTATATCAAGATGATATTTAGTGGCAAACTCGAAATCTCGTTGGTCATGGGCAGGGCAGCCAAAAATCGCGCCTGTCCCGTAATCCATCAAGATGAAATTGGCAACAAAGAGAGGAATCTTTTTCCCATCAATGAAAGGATGGGCCACAAAAAATCCGGTGTTAAACCCAATTTTCTCGGCTTGCTCAATAGCGGCCTCAGATGTTCCGATGGCTTGACAATGTTTGACAAATTCATCAAATCCCTCTTTTCCAGCGCACAATGTGCGGGCCAAAGGATGATCGACCGCCACGGCGGCGAAAGAAGCTCCGAAAAGCGTATCGGGACGCGTTGTAAAAACGTCCAGCGTTTCGGAACGTCCAACCAAATCAAAGGTAAATTTAAGACCTTGAGATTTTCCGATCCAGTTTTCCTGCATCAAGCGGACTTTGTCCGGCCAGCGCTCAAGGGTCTTAAGTCCGGCCAAGAGGTCTTCGGCATAATGAGTAATTTTTAGGGACCACTGATTGAGCTTGCGGCGTTCGACCGGAGCCCCAGACCGCCAGCCCTTGCCATCCACAACCTGTTCATTGGCTAAAACTGTGTTTTCAACAGGGTCCCAGTTGACCATCATTTCGCGGCGATACGCGAGGCCCTTCTTGAGGAAATCCAGAAACATCTTTTGCTCGTGACGGTAATATTCCGGAGCGCACGTGGTGACCTCGCGGTCCCAGTCAATGGAAAGCCCCATTTGTTTCAACTGAACACGCATGGCCTCAATATTCTCAAGCGTCCAGTCTTTCGGATGGCGTTTGCGTTCCATCGCAGCGTTCTCTGCCGGAAGACCAAAAGCGTCCCATCCCATCGGATGCAAAACATTATATCCTTGGGCGCGGCGATAGCGGGCGACGACATCCCCAAGGCTGTAATTGCGAACGTGGCCCATATGGATTCGTCCCGAAGGATAGGGAAACATTTCCAAAACGTAATACTTCTTTTTGGAAGAATCTTCGGTCACGCAGAAGCAATTGGTCTGGTTCCAGATATTGCGCCATTTTTCTTCGGTTTCACGGATATTATAACGATCAGACATGTTCAACTCGGTTGTGTAAAAGGAAAAGCTCCCCATGATTACACGGGGAGCTTGTAAAATTCAACAGTTTGGCCAGAAAAACCCTTACTCTTCTTTGGCAACCCGAATCTCGCGGGCGCGAGTTAGAATTGCGTCTTCCAATTTTCGCTCTGTTCCGGTTGCAATCGGCGCATCTTTCCACGCGCCCCCCTTCAAGACTTGGCGAAAGGCCTTCACTTTAATGCCATCTGCTTTTAATTGCTTGCCCATGACGAAAACATTAAGCTTGGTTCTCTCGTTCTTGACAGAAGGGGCTGTGTACCAATCAGTGAGAATGACACCCCCAAATGGGTCAGCAGAAGCCAGAGGCATAAAGGAAACCGTATCAAGAGCCGCTCTCCACAAAAAAGCATTGACGGAGACACCACTCTCATCGCCCCCCTCTTTTTTATTGCCAAACAAACCAAACCCATCGCCCTTGCCCCAAATAGTTTCAGGTTCGGCATAAATATCGTTGCCCGTCGAAGACCGATCTGCTCCGGTAGGGTATTTGGCTTCAGTTTTGACGCCGGACCCGCACGCTCCAAGCAGAAAGATGGGCAGCACCAAAAGAAGAAAAAATAATTTTGACATAATTAAAGCCTCTGTGTTCTTACGTCTGCATTCACATACACACCTTATAGTACTATTATGATGTACCTCACTGTAGTTTGAGTATCATGCAGACCCGTTCTCCTCAAGCCCCCCTTGTGCAAGACTTCACAGGTAATGTTTGATATATACATAACGTTTATTTCTGTGTGTGGTTTTTGCCACGGTTTAGGAAAAAATAGAGCGGAGAAGAGCTTCTTCCTTGAAACTCCGGTCAAAAAGAGGAATATAAAACCTGTGTCTGTCTGAAAACCTAGTCAGGGGGCACAGGACTTGTGGCCCTGACAACTTACAGGCTGCAGAATTTAACACTTATTGGAGGAACTATCATGAACAAACTTTTGCTGGGCGTTGCCGCTCTTGCACTGGTCGCTTCCCCAGCCTTGGCTGCGGACGATTCCGGTGTAAAACTCAGTCTCGGTGGCCATTTCAAAGGCTACGTCAACTATTCTGATGAAGATTCGAACACTCGTTCGGTTGACATTTTGCGCCAAACCGAAGTTCACTTCGGCGGCGAAACCACCCTTGACAACGGCTTGACCGTTGGGGCCCACATCGAAGCTGCAGCTGACGTTGGCGATGGTTTCGCTATTGACGAATCCTATGCCTATTTTGCTGGTTCTTGGGGCCGCGTTAACTTCGGTGGCGAAGACGGGGCTGCTTACCTCTTGCAAGTTGCCGCTCCTTCGGCTGATGACAACATTGACGGTATCCGCCAATTCATCAACCCTTCCGCAACCATTGGCTCACTTGATTACGACAATGATCTCGCTGGTGATGCTGATAAGTTGACCTACTTGACCCCAGTATTCTCTGGTTTCCAAGCTGGTTTGTCTTACTCGCCTGAATCTGATGAT
>JAGOQV010000120.1 GCA_018063145.1 Alphaproteobacteria bacterium | reverse complement strand
CGAACAACCAGCGTACCAAAATCAAAAATACGACCAAACACAGATTGCAAAACCGACACGCTTTCAATCCGGTCAATATTCATCTCGCCAACATAACGTGCAACCAATCCCCGCTTGAAAATCAAACGACTGGTTGTCACCGCAATTTCTGTTGTTGCTTTGATAACCAGCATCTGCACGCACCTGAAAACACCGATAATAAAAATCAGCAGCGAAAAAAGTTTAATCCCGGGATGAAGCTTGCGAACAATCGTCAACCAGCTATCCCCTTCTTGCAAATCCGATGTCACAAAAAGTTTTGCAACAGAGCTCGGCAAATACTGTTCCGCAGTCACAGCCACTGCCAAAATCGAAATTGCGAAGAAAAGCCCCCAAGCGATATTCAAAATAGCCTGAACATCATAAAACCAGTGAAAGCGAGCGACATGGATTAAATCTTCCCCGGGAGCTAGAGACTGTTTGACGTACAGCATTCTTTATTTGTCTCCCAAACAAACACCAAGAGCCCGCGCCGTATGAACCAAGGAACTATTCGTATCGACCGCTTGATAGGCTGCAATTGCTGCCTCAATTGGAACGTCAACTACTTCCCTGTTTTTCCACGCAACCATGCGGTCAAATTTTCCTTCTGCAATCAAATCTACAGCCCGAACACCAAAGGCCGAGGCCAACAACCTATCATTATAAGTTGGCGAGCTCCCCCGCTGGACGTGCCCGAGGATTGTAACACGAGTTTCCGAGCCTGTAGCACGGAAAATTTGATCTCCGATATAATGGGCAATCCCACCATAGCGACGCTGACCATCTGAGAAGGAGAATTGCGAGGCGTCGCCATCCAAGGTTTTGACAGCCTCCGAAACAACCACAAGGGCAAAATTTCTTCCGCCTTCTTTCACACGCGCAATCTTTTTTGCAACAATATCAATTTGATAAGGAATTTCAGGAATCAGAATGACATCAGCTCCCCCTGCAATTCCGGCAGTCAGCGCAATATGTCCAGCATCACGTCCCATAACCTCAAGCACCATCACGCGATCATGAGAAGCCGCCGTGGGTTGAAGCCGATCCAAGGCCTCAGTTGCCACAGCCACAGCCGTATCAAAGCCAATTGAAGTTTCAGTTTCCCCAATATCATTATCAATGGTTTTGGGAATCCCAACCATGCGAATGCCTCCTTGCATGGCCAATTTGCGCAAAATAGCGAAACTTCCATCCCCACCAATTCCAATCACGGAATCAAGACCCAATTGACGAAACCCATCTATAATCTCTTGGGAACGGTCTTTAATGCTGCCGTCCGGCATGACATACGCAAAAGGATCTCCCTTATTGGTTGTACCAAGGATAGTCCCGCCCATTCTCATAACATTATTATCAAACATATCAGGCTTGAGAATCCGGTGTTGCGCGGGCCTTTCAAGAAGCCCCGCTGTTCCATCAAGAATCCCGACGACTTCCCAGCCCAGTAGATCGGCGCGATGAACCACAGCCCGAATCGCCGCGTTCAGCCCAGCACAATCCCCGCCGCTTGTCAGAATTCCAATTCTTTTTGTCATGATACCCTCTTTGTCTATTGAATTTGAAAAAGCAGGATACTTGCTCAAAGAAAAAACGTAAATCCTTATATTCAAAGATATATCGTGCTTATCAAAAGAGTTTTTTTCTGCTACACAAGGACTCTCGAGGATTTATAGTACATGGTTGATGAAGATTCCCTGCGCGAACAGCTTGAAGATCTGAGGCGCGAGCACAAACAGTTAGATGAGCAGATTGAGCAGATGAGCCGGACAATTCCGGTTGATTTCCTGACTATCACCAAACTTAAGAAAGACAAGCTGCGCTTGAAAGATACGATCTCGCGCATCGAAAGTATGCTGATTCCGGATATTCTGGCATAAAACCTAGGAACAGGTGATGTTATGAACCCTCCCTCTCTTCCCCCTCTTATTGGCCTGATTATGGGGTCTCAATCCGATTGGGACACCATGAGCCATGCACAAGAAGTGCTAGAACGCCTTGAAATTTCTTATGAAACTCGCATTGTTTCTGCCCACCGGACACCAGACCGCCTCTATGATTACGCAAAAACAGCCCACGAGCGCGGAATCAAAGTCATTATTGCCGGAGCGGGAGGAGCAGCGCATCTGCCAGGAATGACAGCCAGCCTAACATCCCTGCCTGTTTTGGGAGTTCCTATTGAAAGCCACGCCCTTAAAGGAATGGACAGCCTTCTTTCAATCGTCCAAATGCCCGGGGGGATTCCAGTTGGAACTCTTGCCATCGGGAAAGCGGGGGCCATAAATGCCGCCTTGCTTGCAGCTTCTATCCTTGCACTTGAAGATTCTGCCTTGCTCTCCCGTTTAGAAGATCTCCGTAAAACCCAGACCGAAAATGTCGCAAACACTCCCCAATAATCCTGCAAAGACTCTTGGCATTCTTGGCGGCGGACAGCTCGGGCGGATGTCAGCCTTAGCGGCAGCACGGCTTGGCATTGCGGTTCACATTTTTTCGCCCGAGAGCAATTCCCCCGCTTCTTACGTTGCCTCAAAAACCATCGTTGCTGAATATTCTGATAAGAAAGCTTTGCGTGACTTTGCCAAAAACGTAGATGTCGTCTCTTATGAATTTGAAAATATCCCCCTCGAAACTGTGGCGTTTTTAGCCAAGCTCAAACCTCTCCACCCCAGCATTAAACTTCTGGAAATATCCCAACATCGCTGGAAAGAGAAAGAATTTTTGAACACCATTGG
>JAGOQV010000119.1 GCA_018063145.1 Alphaproteobacteria bacterium | reverse complement strand
GCAAGAGGAGGCAGAATGATGAAACTGTTCATCTGGAGCTGTTCCAGCGTACCTTGGCTTCGGGCGAAAAGACGAAATTTGTCAGCGATGGAGTCGAATGTATCGTGACCAAATAGGGGCAGGTGCATTTGGAGGTTATCAAGAGTCATAAGGCTTTCATTGGCCAGATAGGCTTCGATTAAGCAAACCATGGCGAGAGGGTCCTCAGTTATGAGATCATAACTGATATCCGAGTAAGGTTTTTCGGCGGGGGTGACAAGGGTTACCTGATCCGGTTTTTGTGAATGCTCAAGAGCCTTTTTGAGCTTTCTGAAGAACAAACTTATTCTTTCATCGCTCACAACGGAGTTTGGCCCAGTGGGAACAAAAGAAATTTTGAGGGGGGCCCAGCTTGCGGGATGAGAAATCCCAATCGTAAAATCTTGAATATCGAGGGGATGGTTGGTTGCTTGAGAAAACATGGTCAGCAAGGCATGGTTGATGCCGTGAGTGAGCCGTTCCTTTTCGAGAAAGAGATGTCCCCCTTCCAAAAAATGACAAAAAATCTTCCTCAAATCTTCTAAGAAACGCAGCTCTTCCGCTGGAGGCTGATCTTCTTCTCTTCTTTTTGTCATTATTTTCTCCGACCTGTCATTATGGCAAGATAGTAATTGTTTTGGAAAAAGGCAAGAAAGATATTTGACTCTCATGATAAATTATTGTACAACCGTTCTGTCTTTACGAAACTCCTGACATTTTTAATTCGTTGTATTGTGGGCAACCGCACAGGATTTTTCGGTTTGTTAGCCGATGCAATCTGCACCTTTGTAAAGACAACCCCGTTACAACACATTGTTCCAAGTACATTTTTGAAGAACAACAACAAGCCGTTAGTCACACCAAAGAGACCCCCCTCATGAATCTTCAGGATCTGAAAACCCGGTCCCCTTCCGAACTCTTGGCCTTTGCCGAAGAACTCGAAATCGAAAACTGTAACTCGATGCGCAAGCAAGATATGATGTTTGCTATCCTTAAGCGACTGGCTGAGCAGGGGGTTCCGATCTCTGGCACAGGGGTGTTAGAGGTTTTGCAAGACGGTTTTGGCTTTTTGCGTTCACCCGAGGAAAATTATCTTCCCGGGCCGGATGATATTTATGTTTCGCCTTCGCAAGTTCGCCGTTTTGGGCTGCGAACGGGTGACATTATGGAGGGCGAAATTCGTGCCCCCAAAGATTCCGAACGTTATTTTGCTTTGCTCAAAGTTGATAGCATTAACAGCGAAACACCTGAAAAAATCCGGCATCGTATCAACTTTGATAACTTGACCCCTCTTTATCCTGACCGGAAAATTAATCTGGAGGCTCAAGACCCCACCAAAAAAGGGATGACGCAGCGGGTGATTGAACTCACCTCTCCCCTTGGGTTTGGACAACGGGCCCTGATTGTTGCGCCGCCACGGGTTGGGAAGACTGTTATGCTGCAAGATATTGCGCATTCTATCGCCATCAACCACCCTGACGCTTATCTCATTGTTTTGCTGATTGATGAACGGCCTGAAGAAGTGACCGACATGGCCCGCTCTGTTCGTGGGGAGGTTGTTTCCTCAACCTTTGATGAACCGGCAGCCCGCCACGTGCAAGTGGCCGAAATGGTGATGGAAAAGGCCAAGAGATTGGTTGAGCACAAGCGCGATGTCATTATCCTGCTCGATTCCATTACCCGCTTGGCGCGGGCCTATAACACGGTTGTGCCATCATCTGGGAAAGTTTTGACTGGTGGTGTGGATGCCAACGCCTTGCAGCGTCCTAAGCGTTTCTTTGGCGCGGCGCGGAATATTGAGCAAGGCGGATCGCTCACCATTGTGGCCACTGCCTTGATTGATACCGGATCACGGATGGATGAGGTTATCTTTGAAGAGTTCAAAGGAACAGGAAACTCGGAAATTGTTCTGGATCGCAAAATTGCCGACAAACGGGTCTTTCCGGCCATTGATATTCAAAAATCCGGAACGCGGAAGGAAGAACTTTTGGTTCCCCGCGAAGTTCTCCAGAAAATGTGGTTGTTGCGCCGTATTCTCAACCCGATGGGAACCGTGGATGCCGTCGAGTTTCTCATCGACAAGCTGAAAGATACCAAAAACAACGACGATTTCTTCCAGTCTATGAACCAGTAGTCATAGCCGAAGGGGCTTTTCTTACATAAAGCAAGATGGTCTGTCGCGACCGAAACGATGTTCGGTTGCTGTGGTGTGGCTTGAATCACTTGTATTCAGCCAGATGAGGGGCAAACACCCTTTCTTGTCTTTCAGAAGAAATTGAAGTCCTCTGTCCATGAAGCCTGCGAGAGAACTGGGGTACACTATGTGCAGAGCATCCAGTTCGTCTGTTTCACGAAGTCCCTTGGACACAACGATTTTATCTTCTAACCACAATGCGGTTACTGCAATTTCCTCTAAAATAAACGATACATTTCCTTCCGTGGGTTGTCGGTTCATTTCAAAAATTTGTGATTCTATGAAAGATCTGAAAACGACATCACGGGAAAAGGCTTTTCTTAATTTTTCGAGGTGAGTAGAAAACTCTCCCCAATTTTCTGTGATTTGTTCGTCCCAAGTGGCCATACGAAACCCTTTAGCCATTAGAGGGAGCCCGTTAATGTTCCGCTCAGAGTTCTGGCGTAGCAATTTACCAAATCTGATCCTCCATTCTCCCTCACGTTGAAGAAGGGACATCCTTTGCCGTCTTGGTTCTTCGGTATCGTTGTTTTGGTAAAGACCCGAGGTAAAGACTATGGC
>JAGOQV010000059.1 GCA_018063145.1 Alphaproteobacteria bacterium | reverse complement strand
CAAAACCATCCTCTGGCTTTTGTATAGAAAAAGCTTATGTTCAAGACTCGAGTCAATCGAACAAACTCATAATGGAGATTACAAATGGATATAAAACAAAACGTTGGGAAAATGGACAAGATGGTTCGCGTGATCGCTGGGGTCGTGCTGGTTATTTTAGGTCTGTCCCTTGAAGGTATGAGCTGGCTGGGTTTTGTTGGATTGGTTCCACTCGTAACGGCTGCCCTTGGATATTGTCCGGCTTATTGTCTTCTCGGAAAAGACACAATGAATTGTTGCGGTGGAGGCTCCTGCAAACCAGAAGGGTCTTGTTCCTCTGAGGCTACGGCTGAGAAAAAACAGGATTCTTGTTGCGGTGGCGGTAAGTGCAGCGAATAGGCTGATCCCAATAGACCCCTTGCATAACCCTAACTCTGGCGGGCATCTACATCGTCAAAGCCATGCTCGGAACGCGTGTACGTCTTTGTACACTTGCCTTCCTGCGCGTGGTTTTTCCTTGCATCTGCCGCGCCAGAGCGGGTTTTACAAGAGGTCTATTTCTTTTCTGGTAATTTGAGAACTGGCTTGTCATACTCGGAAAGCGGGGGAGGGATTCCCTCTCTGTTTCTCGATTTGGTCTTGTTCATAGAAGGTTTTCTCATGGCAAAAACAGTGGCTTTATTACTGGGGGGATGGTCCGCAGAGCGGGAGGTTTCTCTTATCAAGGGCAAGGTGGTCGAAGCCGCTTTGGTCGAAGAGGGTTATACCGTTCGGACCATTGATGTTCGGAAGAATTTGCCGGCCTTGGTGGCTGCGCTGACTCCTTTGCCGGATGTAATTTTCAATAATTTGCATGGGCGGGGCGGGGAGGATGGCATTATTCAAGGTGTTCTCGAAATGCTTGGTGTTCCCTATACCCATTCGGGGGTTCTGGCCTCAGCCATTGGCATGAATAAGGCAATGTGTCGGGCGATTGCTGCGAGTGTTGGGGTTCCGATTGCCAAAGGGCGGATTGCGTCTTTGGCTGAAATCAAGGCGGGGGCCGTCCTTCCTCCTCCTTATGTTATTAAGCCAATTCAGGAAGGGTCTAGTGTTGGCGTTCATATTGTTATGAGCCATGACGCGGAATCCCTAGCCAAAATAGATCAATGGCCGTTTGGCGGCGAGGCGTTGGTGGAAGAATATATTCCCGGCCGAGAGCTAACAGTTGCGGTTCTGGACGGCAAGGCGCAGGCTGTGACCGAAATTATTTCCCATACTTCGTTTTTTGATTACGAGGCAAAATACAAGGACGAGCGGACGGAACTTATTTTACCCGCGCCGATTCCTCAAGAAGTTTATAATAAAGCCTTGGAATATGCGGCAACGGTGTATAATGTTCTCGGTTGTCGGGGGCTTGCCCGCTGTGATTTTCGGTTTGATGACCGCAAGGTCGGGGAAGGGGTTCCGTATGGGCTCTGTTTCCTTGAAATCAACACACAGCCCGGGTGTACCCCGCAGTCTATTGGTCCATCTCAGGTCGTTTATAATGGCCTGTCTTTTGGCGCACTCTGCGCCCATTTGGTTGAAACGGCATCATGTCAGGATCCGGAACGCGTCGAACAACTATCCTAAACCGTAGGGCTGGTCAGTCAGCACGGTTGAGCTATTGGGCCAAGCGCATTGGTCCAGCTTTTGCGCTTGTCTTGATTGTTGGATACGCGGGTGTTTATGCGTGGTCGTCTGGATGGGTGGATCAGAAGCAAAGAAGTTTCGTGCATTCTTTTCATGAAGCAATGGTCCGAAATGGCTTCAAGGTTGACACTATTCTGGTTGAGGGCCGCGTTTTTTCCAGTCGTGATGGACTTAAGAATCTAATTGATGTGGAGCGCGGAGATTCAATCTATCAAGCCGATCTTGATGATGTGCGCGCGCGTCTTGAAGATGTGACGTGGGTCAAGTCGGCGGTGGTGGAACGGCATTTGCCGGACACAGTTTACATTCGTTTGATCGAGAGGACTCCCCTTGCTCTTTGGCAAAAGAACAACAAGCTTTCCGTGGTCGATGAAGACGGTGTGGTCTTGACCGATATGGGGCTTGAGCGATTCAAAAACCTATTGATTATTGTCGGAGAACACGCGCCTATTCATGCGGCTGAACTGGTGGCAACGATTGAGGCCGAGCCTGATCTGAAATCGCGGGTTGAATCAGCCAAGTGGGTGGGGGACCGCCGCTGGGATTTGTTCTTGAAGAATGGTGTTTCCATTCGTTTGCCCGAAGAAGACCTTGGCGAAGCTCTTCGTCGTTTGGCTTCGGCTCAAGCGGAGGGCAAGGTCATGGACCGCAAAATTGAATCCATTGATTTGCGTGATCCTATGCGTCTGGTGGTTCAGACAAGCCCGGGGGCGGAGCAGGATTACCAAGCAGCCTACACACCTGACAAAAATATTTAGGGGGGGCAATGGCAAAACGTTTCCAACCCAAAGGTTCGGTGATTGCGGCACTTGATATTGGCTCTAGCAAGATTGCGTGTTTCATTGCGCGGGTGCGTGACGAAAACGGAAATGTTGATGTCATTGGTATTGGTCATCAAGCCTCTCACGGAATCAGGGCGGGAACAGTGGTTGATCTTGATGCCGCAGAATTGGCCATTCGTCAGGCTGTTCATGCTGCCGAGAATATGGCGGCAGATGTAACCAAGGGCTATCCTCTGCGGGAAGTGGTGGTCAATGTTCCCGGGGTTCATACAGGGTCGCATTTGATGCGTGTCGATGTGCAGGTTCTGGGAGAAGCCATTACCGACAACGATATTCGCCGCGCTCTTGCCAAGGCGCAAGATCAAGTTAGCGGGCACGAGATGGAACTGATTCATACCATTCCAACGGCATACCGCATTGATGGGCATGAAGGAATACGCGAGCCTCGCGGATTGTTCGGACAAAATCTTGAAGTCGATGTTCATTTGGTCACGGGTAATATTGGGTCTTTGCGCAATATGGCCAGTTGTATCGAAAGCTCTCATCTTGATATTACGGCTTTGTGTTCTTCCCCTTATGCTTCGGGGCTTGCTTGCCTCGTTGACGATGAAATGGATATGGGTTGTACGGTCGTGGATATGGGCGGGGGGACGACTTCGATTGCCGTTTTCTATGGCCGCGAGCTGATCTTTACCGATGCCATTCCAGTCGGGGGGCAACACGTTACAAATGACATTGCCAAGGGGTTAACCACGTCTCTTCACGCGGCTGAGCGTATGAAAACACTATATGGAAGCGCGATTGCAACAGCCACAGATGATAAGGACTTGATTGATGTTCCTCCCCTTGGCGAGGACGATCATACCCATCCCAACCATGTGCCTCGTTCTTTGTTGGTGAGTATCATTGCGCCGCGTCTTGAAGAAACGCTTGAACTTGTCCGCTCGCGGCTGAGCGATAGCGGTTTGGGGCCGATTGCCGGACGGCGGGTGGTTCTGACGGGCGGGGCTAGCCAGATCCCGGGCTTGCGTGATCTCGCGCATAAATACTTGGAAAAACAGGTGCGTCTTGGGCGTCCGGTGCGGATGCCAGGCTTGGCCGAAGCCGTCAGTGGCCCTGCTTTTTCTACGACGGCGGGGTTGCTCCACTATGTCACCGAACGTTCGGACGAAATGCCCGCCGAGATTATGGCAGGGGTTGATACCGGAACATTGATCCAGCGAGTCAGGCTGTGGCTTAAGGATAATTGGTAGGTCTTTGTTGAAGGGGGTAATTGTGGGGAAAATCGGGGATAAGAGAAAACGAATCACTCTGAAGCTGTTTTAGGGGGCCAGATTCGGGGTTCTGGTAAAACGACGACAAGTTTTACACTTATCCACAGCTTCTTATGCGAGTCGCATTTGACCTCCTCGGCGAATCTGCCACAATCGCAAAATCAGAATCAAATGAGTCGGTTAGCGATTTGTCTTCGTCAATTGAGTCAGGGTGGTTTTGGGCCGTGGAGCCGTTTTTTCAGGAAATTTGGCTTTACAACAGAACATTAGGTCTTTTCGCGTAACTAAACCGTCCCTAGAATCACAGAACAAAATAAAAAAAAGACACTCATCAGCAGGAGAACTTTCTCGAAAATGATTAACATCAGGATGAATACCGTGGATACAACCAGCAAAAAACTCTCCCCCAAAATCACTGTCGTTGGTGTTGGTGGGGCCGGTGGCAATGCCGTTAATAACATGATCGCGTCTAACCTTATCGGGGTTGATTTCGTGGTCTGCAATACGGATGCGCAGGCATTGCAGGGCAATCTAGCCGATCACAAAATTCAATTGGGAACGAGCTTGACCGAAGGTCTTGGTGCGGGGGCAAAACCAGAAATTGGGCGTGCCGCAGCTGAAGAGAGTCTTGATGATGTCATGCAGCATCTTGAAAACGCCAATATGGCTTTCATCACCGCTGGTATGGGTGGTGGAACCGGAACCGGAGCCGCAGCGGTTATCGCCAAAGCGTGCCGCGAGAAGGGGATTTTGACTGTTGGTGTCGTGACCAAGCCGTTCCATTTTGAAGGTTCAAACCGGATGCGTCTGGCCGAAGAAGGCATTAACGAACTGCAAAATTATGTTGATACGTTGATTGTTATTCCAAACCAGAATCTGTTCCGCGTTGTGAATGATAAAACAACTTTTGCCGATGCCTTCAAAATGGCGGACAGCGTTTTGCAATCTGCCGTGCGCGGTGTTACCGATTTGATCGTCATGCCTGGGCTCATTAACCTTGATTTTGCCGATATTCGTTCGGTCATGCAGGAAATGGGCAAAGCCGTTATGGGGGCTGGAGAGGCTTCTGGCGAAAGACGGGCAACGGAAGCTGCTGAAAAAGCAGTCAGCAATCCTTTGCTGGATGATGTTTCAATGAAGGGGGCCAAAGGCATTATCATCAATGTCACGGGTGGCTATGATATGACTCTCTTCGAAGTTGACGAGGCGTGCAATCGCATTCGTGATGAAGTTGACCCCAATGCGAATATCATCTTTGGTTCGACGTTTGATGAAAGCATGGAAGGAACGATGCGCGTTTCTGTGGTGGCAACTGGAATTGATGCCGCCGCTGTTGCTGCCGAGAAAAAAACAAAAGCAGGCACAGGTGGGTTTGTGGTCGAACGGCCTAGAAGTCGTTTAGAAGCTCGCCAAGCCGAGGTTGATTCTGCTCCCTCTCGTCCGGCTGCCTATCCGGTAGCGGCAGAAGCTCCGAAATATCCTGCTCAACAACCGCCGGCTGCTAGAACCTATGCACCATCTTATGCGCAGGCCACGGCTGCTGGGGCTCACAAATATGAGGAAGCGGTTTCTTCTTCAGCTCATTCTTTCGCCGCAGCTCCTGAGTTTGTAAACGAACCTGTCGCGGTTGCATCAGCTGCTGGTGAAATGGCTCCACGCGGTGCACGCATTGGCGGGTCCTATATTCCGCCACAACCGATGGAAGCAGGGGCTGGATATCATCCTCAGCCTGTTCAGGTGGAAACATCCTTCCGTCCTGCGACTCCGGCGTATCCGGCGTATCAACCTCAACCTGCTCCAGCTGCTGTTTCACCTTCTTCCTATTATGACGCTCCGGTACATCAACAACCCCAGCCTGTGGCTGCTCCGGCGGCTCCAGTTGTCAAGAAAAAGGGGCCAACTTTGTTTGAGCGGATTACCGGACAATATCGTCGTGCTGAACCAGTTGAGGAAGTCTATACACCAGCTCCTCTTGCTGAAAGGGCGACTCCTCAGATGCCAGCTTCGGACTCTGCAGCTTTGCGTGCTCCTCAACGTGGGGGATACCAGAATCCTGCTCAGGGTCGTCTCAATATTGATGCTCCAGCGGCGCCGGCTCGGCAAGGAGAACAAGAAGAGCTTGATATTCCAGCTTTCTTGCGCCGCCAAACCAGCTAGTTAAAGCGGGTTCTACAAGACATCTTTCTCCCTCTTCCCCGCAAAGGGAAGAGGGTTGTTTTTTGGGGGAAACTTGATTTTTTGACGGGCTTCTGTCAGGGTGTCCCAAGAAAATGAGAAGATCACAAGAGGTTTGAAATGGACTGGACAAAACGCACACATGACCCGCTAAATGAAGAGGTTCGCGCGGATGTGATTGATTATCTTTTAGCGGCAAGGACGCCATTGCCAAAGAATTTTCATCATATTGGCTATGACGACTATGAAGGGTTTTTGATGGATAGCGTTGCCGGAAAAACCGTGCTGGATATTGGTATTTGTGAGCATACGCAAGAGCGGATGGATTCCCCGAAATGGAAACATCGCATGATTAAAAACTGTGCAGCTCATGTCACGGGAGTTGATATTATCGAAGATCTTGTTACCCGTCTCAAAAGTGAAGGGTATGATGCACGTCTATGTGATGCAACGTCAGAAACTGATCTCGGGGAACGCTATGATGTTGTTCATGTCGGCGATGTGATCGAACACGTTGATAGTCCTGTCAATCTTTTGAAGTTTGCAGCGCGGCACCTCAAGCCTGATGGAAAGATCATTGCGCGAACCCCAAACCCTTATTGCTATAGCTATATTTGGGGGATGCTTAAAAACGGAACAGATAAATCGAATCTGGAGCATATGTTCTATGTTTGCCCGACTCACGCTCTTGAGATTGGCCGACGGGCGGGGCTCAAACTCAACAAATACTACGTCGAGAACAAGCAAGGCGTTAGCAAGTTTCCCCTTGTGCGCTTGGCTCGTACTGCTCTTCGTTTTGTGAAATTTGGCTTCCTGCCCGATGAGCTCTTTACTACCATTTTTGTTTATGAATTTGTCCGCGCTAAAGAGACAAGCGAAAACAAGGCGGCATAAGCTCTCCAAAATCTATTTTTTGTCTTTGTATATCAAATAGTTAGCTTTGTAACAGAGCGTAGCGCAGCGTGAATTGTTCCCCTAGGCCTGTCCTTGTATGGTCAGGCTTGGGTGAAACCGAAATTTTTTGAGTCCATAGCTGTCATGCAACACACTGTTCTTTCCCCTGTTATTCTTTCTGGTGTCGGCCTTCATTCTGGGGCGGAGACGTCTTTGCGGATATTGCCTGCACAGGCCCGCGAAGGGATTAGCTTTGTAAGAACGGATGTGAGTGATCGCAACCATGTTGTTCCGGCTCGTTGGGATTGTGTTGTCGATACCCGTTTATGTACCGTTGTCGGAAATGAATCCGGCGTGACTGTGGCTACAATTGAACACCTGATGGCGGCCTTGTCCGCGTGCGGTGTTGACAATGCGATCATCGAGCTGGATGGTCCTGAAGTTCCCATTATGGATGGAAGTTCCGAACCGTTTGTGGAGGCTATTCTTAAAGCAGGTTTGAAAACACAGGCTGCTCCTCGCCGCGCTCTGAAAATTCTGCGTGAGGTGACGTTGGTTGATGGGGATAAGCAAGTGACGTTGAAACCGGCAGTTGGCTCACGGTTTTCTGCCGAGATTGAATTTTCTCATCCGGTGATTGGCCGTCAGTTTTGTGAAATTGATATGCTCTCTGGCGAATTTTTAACCCAAGTTTCCGATGCCCGCACTTTTGGTTTTGCTCATGAAGTGAAAGCTCTGCGGGCGATGGGGCTTGCTTTGGGAGGCTCGCTTGAGAATGCTGTGGTGCTTGATCCTAAGACGGTCCTTAATCCAGAGGGACTTCGTTATGCAGACGAGTTTGCCCGTCACAAGGTCTTGGATGCTGTCGGGGATATTTATTTGGCCGGTGGGCCGCTGATTGGTCTTTATCAGGCCTCTCGCCCGGGCCATGCCATGAATAACCAGATTTTGCGCCAGCTTTTTGCTGAAACCGATGCTTGGGCCTGGGTGGATCTGTATATCGACACCACGCCAGTTACGGACATGGAAAACCTGTCTTCGGCGAATTTTTGTCCGTTACGGGCTGAAAATCCAGCCGCTTCGGCTTTGGTCTCCTGATTTTTCTCTTCTGTTCCTTCTGAAAAACCTTGAAGTTCTGGCCGGGGGCTATAAGCTGTTTCCAGACTTTCAACAGGATGGGACCATGAAAAAAACTTCCCTTTTATCTGCTTCGGCTTTGCTTCTTTTGTCGGCCTGTATGGGCGATTTTGGATCTGGCGCAGCCAAAGATCCCTTAATGGCCGAGCGGCCACCTGAGCAAATTTTTAACGAAGCGGTTGCCGCACAAAAAAATGGTGAGTTCCAAAAAGCCACGACTTTGTATGGCGAAGTCGAGCGGCAGCACCCGTATTCAGATTATGCAACACAGGCTCAGCTTCGGGCGGCTGAGGCTTTTTATGACGCTCTGAAGTATGACGAAGCCATTATTGCGCTTGAGCGTTTTATCGAACTTCACCCGGGGCATGAGAAAGTTGCCCATGCGTATTACCTGAAAGCCATGTGCTATTACGAACAGATGACCGATGTTGCACGCGATCAGGAAATGACCCGTCTCGCGCTCGAAGCTCTTGATACGGTGGTCAACCGTTTTCCTGACACGTCCTATGCCCGTGATGCCTCGCTCAAACGTGATCTGGCTCTTGACCACCTCGCGGGAAAAGAAATGGAGATTGGCCGCTATTACCTGAAACGCGGTGAGCATAACGCGGCAATCAATCGCTTTTTGGTTGTCATTCGTGATTATCAGACAACCACTCATGTTCCAGAAGCCCTTCACCGCCTTGTTGAATCTTACATGACTCTGGGTCTCAAAGATGAGGCAACCCATGTGGCTGCTGTTCTAGGGCATAACTATCCCGGGAGCCGGTGGTATCAGGACAGTTATGCGTTGATTGATCCCGGGCAGCGAGCCAAAATTAAGGATGAGCGGTCGTGGGTGTCACGAACGCTTTCTTCCTTGCTCAAGCCGGAGTAATGGGAACACAAGGTTTGAGATGCTGACGTCTTTGCACATCAAGAACGTCGTATTGATTGACCAGCTCTCGCTTGCGTTTGGTTCGGGGCTTTCGGCCTTGACCGGAGAAACAGGCGCAGGAAAATCCATCTTGCTAGATTCTTTGGGGCTTGCTCTGGGCGCACGGGCTGAATCAGGATTGGTGCGTTCTGGTACAGATCAAGCCAGCGTCACGGCGAGTTTCGATTTGCCTTCTGGACACAGCGTTGATGACATTCTCTCAGCGCAAGGCATGGAACCAAGCGGAGGAAGTTTGATTCTTCGGCGCAGCGTTGGGGCTGATGGTCGTTCGCGGGCCTATGCCAATGATGCTCCTATCAGTGTTGGCCTGCTCAAAGAAATGGGAGAAGCTCTGGTCGATATTCATGGCCAGTTTGAAACATATGGCTTGCTCAATCCCGCAACCCATCGTCACGTTCTTGATCTTTATGCGGGGAATGTTCTGCGCCTTATCCAGTTGAAGGCCGCATACGAAACATGGGCAGCGGCAAAGGCTGCAATCGCGAGTGCTAAAGCCGAGGCGGCCCGCGCTCTTGAGAACGAGGCGTGGCTAAGAAAATGCGTTGAGGAGTTGGAGGAAATCGCTCCCGAAGAGGGGGAGGAAGCTCATCTGATTGAAACACGCCGCAAACTGCAAAACCGCGAAGCAATCGCGCAAGCCTTGACCTTTGCTGCTGAAAAAATTGGTGGTGAAACGGGCGCCGATATGCAAGTCGGTGAGGCATGGCGCGGGCTTCAAAAAAACGCCGATAAAATTGGGGAAGGTGTGGCGCAAACCCTCGAAACGCTTGATCGTGCGGCTCAGGAATTGCAAGAAGCAAGCCGCCAAATCGAAACGCTCCTTTATGCCCTAGATACAGAAGGAGAAACTCTGGAAACGATTGAAGATCGTCTTTATGCCCTGCGGGGGCTTGCGCGTAAGCATGGGGTGACGTGTGAAGATCTTTCCCGTCTTCGTCAGGAACTTGGCGAGAAGCTCAAGCTCATGGATCACCAAGACCATGTGCTTTCCCAATTGATCAAAGAGGAAAAAATCGCGCGCCTTGCTTATCAGGAAGCCGCCCTAAACCTGAGAAAACATCGTGAAGCGGCGGCAATACAACTGGATAAGAAAGTTCAAGCCGAACTGTCCCCTTTGAAGCTCGATAAGGCCCGCTTTACCACATCTGTGGTGGCGGTAGAGGATCCGTCATCGTGGGGACCAGAGGGGGCAGATCAAATCCAGTTTCTGGTGTCCACCAATGCCGGAAGAGAGGCAGGGCCGCTACATAAAATTGCATCAGGCGGAGAAATGGCTCGTTTCATGCTTGCCTTGAAACTGGTTCTGGCGGAAAAATCCCCCAGTTCTGGCGTTTATGTTTTCGATGAAATTGATACGGGCATTGGCGGGGCCACGGCCTCGGCGGTTGGCGAACGCTTGGCGCGGCTGGCTGAAAGACATCAGGTT
>JAGOQV010000058.1 GCA_018063145.1 Alphaproteobacteria bacterium | reverse complement strand
TTCGGTCAAGCGGACGGCGGTTGCGGAGCTTAGATGCGCCGGAGGGTTGGGATTTATCGTTTTTCTGATAACGTAATAGTCGCCTTCAACGTGGCAATAAGCAAGTTCTTGCGCACTGGTCAGGTCTTCATGAACTTTTTCACCCGGAAAAAGACCCATGATTTCAAACTCCGTCCGGCCTGTGATTAAGGTCAGAATATCTTTAATACGGGCCGCCTTCATGTTGCGGATATAGATCTCTCCGTTCGAAGCTTTTTCGATACATTCGACAACCGTTCTGGCTCCATCTTCGGTGGTGAAGAAGAAACGGGAAATATCAGGATGAGTCAGTTTAATATCCATCGGCGGATTATCCCGCCATACCGTAATTAAAGAGCCGCGCGAGTTAATCATATTGCCAAAGCGGACGCTCGACATGACAATATCGCTGTGGTTTGCGGCTTCGGTCGCCAGACGTTCCATGATGTATTTGGTGCAGCCGTAAACACTGGTCGGGGCGGCTGCTTTATCTGTACTGACCGCGCAAAGCCGTTTCACCGATTGACTGCGCCGCGCCACTTGCAAGACGTTTTGCGTGCCAATTACGTTGTTGAGGTAAGATTGCGTGACCTGATCTTCACACATAATCAGATCTTTCATGGCGGCGGCGTGAATCACAACCGAACACCCGCGCATCGCGTAGTCCAGACTCTCTACATCCCGCACATCGCCAATCGCATAACGCATACTGGCTTTATGGGCTTTGAAGTCTTGCCCCATCAGATATTGGCGTTCTTCGTTACGGGAATAAATCACCAGCTCGTTTTCGGCGCACAGCAAAGTTGCCAAAGCATAACCAAGCGATCCAGTCCCACCCGTAATCAGGATACGTTCGTTTTTTAGCATTCCATCAGAGTCTTTCGAAAGGTTGAAAGCGTTTATAAACCAGAGAAGGGGCTTCGGTAAAGGGGTCTGGTTACGAAAATTGTAGGTTATGCTGGCTGCACAAGATTTTGTCATGGATTGCAAAGCCCGTCATCGCCCGAATTTGGCGTCAGACAAATTCTAGGGCGATCCAGAACAGAAAGATGGATGGCCTTAGAATGCCAAGAAGCATTCAGGCCATGACGAAGCCAAAAATTGTCCTCCCAGCGAAAGCTGGGATCCAGAAAAGAAACACGACAGAGAACGCAGAGACAAATTTCTAAGCGGGGACAGTAGCAGGGACCGTGTGCTTGGCAGCAGGAAGGATGTAAACTGTTCTTCCCTGTTCGTCGGCTGTTTGTTCTACATTAAAATTTTTGCGCAACTTCCCACCACGAGACTCATCAATATGAATCGTGGACGGGACTGCTCCTACCACAAGAGACTTGAGTTGTTCTTGAAGAGGTTTAGCCGCAGCCACAGCATTGAACACAAGTGCCGCCCCGAGGGTACACCCAACCACTTCTCCGAAAAGAAATCTTCTGAAGCCATAGCCCCTCTCCTTTGCATAAGCAGCGGAAAAAATAAAAGGATTAGCAGCAATAGCGCCACTAACAACAGAAAGACCCGTGGCATTAGAAGCAAAAGCCGCACCAAAAGCCGCAACAGCAGAACCAAGAGTAATACCATGAGCGCGAGCTTGGAAATCACCAAGGTCAGCATTTTCATTATAAACACTCAGAACAGTAGCTGCAGTAGTTAGAGCAGCAACGCCAAAACCGGCCTGAACAATAGTCGAAGGGGAGAGCCCCAGTGCTGCCGCTCCGGCTGCTACCACAGGCACCTCAATACACGAAAGAAAACCCGCCAAAATTCCATTGCTTGGAGAAGAGGGGTGCTCCCACCAGAACTCTCTTTTAACCGGTATGAGTTGCTTATCAAAAAATCCCATTTTTCAATCTCCAGTCCGCTTCTGAAAAACAATTTTACCTTATGTATATAACCGTTCAGAATATGTCAAGCTTTACTCCCATCCCCCCGTCATCGTCCGAATTTGGCGTAAGACAAATTCTAGGGCGATCCAAAACAGAAAGATGTTTCTGGATTCCCTTAGAATTTTTCTGTCAAAAAATTCAGGGAATGACGATGCCTAGGACTTTTGCAACAGGTTAAAATTGGGGGAGGGTGAAAAGAGATACTTTTATTTCCCTGTGTTCCTGAGTAGGTTGGCCTGCGTAGTTTGGGCGCAGATTAAAGGTTTTAGGTTTATGAAAAAATACGAGCTGGTTCAGCCCGCCGCTAAGATTTTCGAGATTTTGCCCAGAGCAGATCGCAGGCGTCTCTTTATGATTGTGCTGTTTGCTGTTGCGGTTTCCGGTCTTGAACTGCTCACGGCGGGAACCTTGGTGGTGCTTGCCCAAGTTCTCAACAAACCGGATGTGGCAACGACCCATCTGTCATGGCTGCCTTTTTCTTTATCTGCGGCAGAGGCTGTTGTTTTCTTTTCGGTCCTTTGTGCCGGAATTTACCTTGTCAAAAACGCGGTGAGCGCCGCCCAGATTTTTTATCAGAACTTTGTCATTCAAACTCTCTGTTTTGATTTCAAAGGGTACTTGCTTCGCAAATATGCCCGCATGGATTACGGTTTTTATCTGACGCGCAATTCGTCTTATAACATGGCGGTTATTGCGGGGGATGTTGAAAATATGTTTTCCGGCGGGGTTCTTTCCCTGTGTCTCATCCTCACCGAATTGGTCGTCTTTATAGGGCTGTGTGGTTTATTGATTTATATGAATCCCGCCTTGACCATTTTATTGTTTGCCTTTGTTGGTGGATTGTCGGCTGTATCTGTTTTTGTCCTGCTGCCGGCTTACCATCGTTGGGGCTTGCAAATGCAGGACTCCCGCGTTCAGCTTAACCAGAATCTTTTGCAGTTTTTTCACGCCTTCAAGGAAAGTATTCTCTTCGGCCAGCAGGATTATTTTATTCAGAGCTATGCGCGTCATTCTTACAAAAACTCAAGACTTCAGGCTTTGCAATCTTCCATCAATATGGTTCCGCGCATTGGATTAGAGGTTGTTTTTGTCATGCTGTTCGTTGCGGCCATTGTCTTCATGTCTTTGCAAATGAACACTCCCCAGCAAATGATGGGGGCTTTGGGCGGCTATCTTTATGCCGGTTTTCGCATGATGCCCGGGTTAAACCGTATTTTGTGGAACCTTAACAACTATAAACTTTGTATTCCCAATATTGAGCGGGTTTATGAGGAATACACAACCGTTGAAGACCCTGCCGTAACGCAGGACAATCCTGCTTTGACTTTTCATCATCAGTTGGAAATGCGCGATGTTTGCTTTCGTTATCTCAGTACCAGCTATGATGCCTTGAGCAATATAAACCTCACGATCAAAAAAGGGGAATGTCTTGGGATTATGGGGCAAACCGGATCAGGAAAATCAACCTTGGTTGATGTGATTCTCGGACTCTTGAAACCCCATACCGGATCCATTGTTATTGATGGTCTTTACTCTGTGCAAACCCCCTCATGGCATAAGAAGATTGGCTATGTCCCCCAGAATATCTATCTGGTGGATGATACTATTTTAGCCAATATTGCGATAGGGGAAGATGCAGAATCCATCAACCAAGACCGCCTTAATCGCGCCATTGAAGAGGCTCAATTGACCAGCCTGATTGACAAGCTCCCCGAAGGATTGCAAACAACAGTGGGAGAGCGAGGCGTAAGACTTTCAGGGGGAGAGCGTCAACGGATTGCTATTGCCCGCGCCCTTTATCGTCAGCCAGAAGTTCTGATTTTTGATGAGGCAACATCGGCTCTTGACCAAGCAACCGAAGCACGCCTGATTGAAATGTGTAATAACTTGCGTCAAGGACGCACGTTGATTATGGTGGCCCACCGCCTGACAACCCTGAAATATTGTGATCGCGTTGTCGTGCTGGGCCAAGGAAAAATCCAGAATGTTCTAGATGCGGAAACGTTCAAAGAAAAACTTGAGGAGTCTCAAAGTGTTCATTAAGGCAATAAAAGAAAAATTATTCGGCGGCTGTTGTTCCAGCTTCGGGCAATTCGATGTGCAAGAAGCCAAACTCTCGGCTAGTCCCAAAACCCGTCTTGACCTTTCCGAAGGCAGCTTTGATCTTTTCGCGCTCAATCGTCATCAAGATGCTATTTGGGGCGTCAGCACCGACCAGAAACTCTTCATCAAAATTGGAGTCTCAAGCAATCCACGCAAAGCCAATTCTCTCAAAGAAGAGGGAGAAATTCTTGCACGGCTAACCGAAAAAGGAACATGGACAGCCCCCAAACTCTGCAGCAGAGGGACTTTGAACGCGGCACAGGCACAGGATTTATCAAAAGTTTTCGGAGTGTCTCTTGACCCTGATCTTGGCTACATGATTTGCGATTTTATTCCTTCGAAAAAATCTTTGTTGCTTGGGGATGTTTTGCTCGCCGTGATTGAGCAGAAAAAAGCGGGCGTGTTTCAAGGAGATTTGAAACCGAACAATGTTCGCGCCGTTGATAATTACGCTAGGCTGATCGATTACGATCAAGCCCTGATATTGACCAAAGAACAAAGCGAAATGCCGAACAGGGAGTTCCTGCGCTGGGCTGGCGAACGGGCCAAAAAGATATTCGGCAAAGAGTGTTTGTTTGAAGATTTTGGTTTCAAAAATTTTGAAGATGTATTGAACACTCTGTTTATCGGCGACTCTCTTGATCTTTCTAAAACATCCATCTTTCTTGAAAGCGATACAACCAGAGCAGAAAACAAAATTTATCATACGCTCTCTGGCCCTGATGTGTGCGTGCAAGGGGTTCGCGTTCTTGATGAAAGACGCAAGCTTCTCGATCAGGCGGAGTTTTCTTCTGGAGAAAAAACGCTCGATATTGGCTGTAATATAGGCTTGTTGTGCCATTATCTGGCCGATCGTGGCTGTATGCCTAGCGGTCATGATATTGATTCCGGAATCATCAATGCCGCACGGATCATTGCCAATATCACTTCGCGCAAGATCAGTTTTGCTTCTGCCGATCTCGATAAACTGGAAAAGATTGAACCAGTTGATACCGTTTTTATTTTTTCGGTTCTTCATCATACCCAGAATGTAGAAGCGAATGCAGCCAAAATTGCGCAGGCGTGCCAGAGAGTTTTTATCGAATGCCGCTTGTCCGAAAGAGGGGCCAAACCAATCAGCCAAGGAAACTGGATTTCAACCTCGACTTGGAGTTTCGAAAATGCCCAGTCCTTGGTTGTCTATTTAGAGAAAATTTTTCCAAGTTTTCACTTGGTCAAAAACTATGGTCAGTGTGACAAGGGCCGGTTCCTCCTTGAATTGAGGAAAGAAATTTAATGCACTCTACGCCCCATATTGCTTTATTCATGACTTATGGCGGTTCGCTTAAAATCTGGCAGGACGCAGGGATTCTGCGCCGTGAAATGTCCCTTTATCAGGCACTGTGCGCTCGCGGGGCGAAAATATCCATTGTCAGTTATGCAGACTCATCTGATCGTGATTATTTTTCAGAGGAATTTGCGCAGGCAGGGATTACTCTTTTAACGCGTCCGGATTGTTTGCCGATGCGCCTTTATGCCAAGACAATTGGGTGGGTTCATGAAGAAGTTTTGTCGGGCGCAAATATCTTCAAAACCAATCAGGTGTTCGGCGCAGATGAAGCGGTGAGGGCTGGCCGTTTTTGTTCAAAACCTGTTGTCACCCGCATGGGATTTCATCGTCTCTCTTATCGCCCCGGGGAAATTATTTCTCAAAAAGATGCGCAAAAGCAGATGGAAAGAGAGGGGCCAATTTTCAGGGACTCTCGGCACATTATTGCTCCGACCGAAAGTATTCGGAGGAACTTGGGAGTTCTCTACGGGATTGAGCCAGAGAAAATCAGCGTGGTTCCAAACTTCGTTGATGTTTCAAAAATTCCTTTTTCCGAGCGGAATGTCTCGGAACTCAATAAGTTTTTGATTGTTGGCCGCTTAACGGACCAAAAAAACATTGGCGCACTCATCGCGGCTCTTACCCCCGAACAATCTTTGACGGTAATCGGGGAGGGAGAGCAGCGCGACGTCCTTCAGCGCATGGCAAGGGATCTTCACAAAAATGTTTCATGGCTAGGCCGGCAGGATCATACGGAAGTTTTGAAGGCGATGGCGGACCACGATTTATTCATTCTGCCCAGCCGTTACGAAGGAATGCCCAAAGTCGTGATTGAAGCAATGGCGAGCGGTATTCCTGTTCTGGTGAGCGATGCTCCCGGGAATCGTGATGTCGTGCGTCACGGAGAAAATGGTTTTCTTTGTGGGTTATCTGCAGACTCTCTGGCCGGTTCCATTCGCTCTATCAAAGAAAATCGTGAAGAGATTCCCCGTATCATTCGTCAAGCCAGAAAAGATGCCGAGACCCTTTATAGTCTTGAAACAATCGCAAACCAAGAAATTGGCCTGTATCAAACCTTGATGCTTGGGGAGAAAAAAGCATGATAACCGGAGTGGTAAAAACCCTTATCAAAGCGGCTTTGTTTCCTTTGTCTCTCAGGTATAGAGCGGCTTTGCTCCGCGCCTTGATTGATGTTAACGCAGAATCTTTGCCGCCAAAAGAATCCTTGCGGTTTCTCTTCTCTCTTGAAGACGAGTTGTATCAGCAAGTCAAAAAAGCCGGAGGAAGATATTACCCTCACGGCCATTTGAAATCTTATTTGATAAAATACGAACAATTCTTCGTCGATCACGTTGATGGTTGTCAAATTGTCATGGATCTTGGATGCGGGCAAGGAACCATCGCCAACCGATTGGGTTTTGTACCATCCTTGCAAAAAGTCATTGGGGTGGACCTGAACGAGAAAAGTCTGGAAATCGCTCGCCAGAATGGCCTCCCCAAAGTCACTTATCTGCTCGCCGATGTTACAAAAATAAAACTTGAGGACCCTGTTGATTGCATTGTTCTTTCAAATGTTCTTGAGCATATAGAGCACCGCGTGGCACTTTTACAAACATTGCAAAACGATTACCCCTTAAAGAAAATTATTATCCGCGTACCTTTGTTTGAGAGGGACTGGCGAATTCCTCTGCGCCGTGAAGTTGGGGCCGAATGGCGGCTTGATACAACGCATTTCACCGAATATACGCTGGAAAGCTTTGCTGCCGAGATGGAGGAAGCCGGTCTTGAGGTTATCCATCAGGAAATTCGTTGGGGTGAAATCTGGTCGGTTCTACGGCCCCGTCAACCAAGGGGAGCCTAGGCCAAAATGCCCAAGGTGTCGATTCTTTGCAGCGTATATAACGGAGATCCGTTCCTTGAGGAGTGTCTGGATAGCGTTTTGAATCAGAGTTTCCAAGATTTCGAATTGATTATCGTTGATGATATGTCGGTTGATGCAACAGAAAAAATTCTGGACCAATACGCTCGCCGTGACCGCCGTATTCGCGTCATGCGCAATCAAACAAGAAGAGGGTTAACCCGCAATTTGAATCTTGCCTTGCAAGAAGCGAAGGGAGAATATCTGGCACGGTTAGATGCAGATGACTTGATGGCTCCAGAAAGATTAGCGCAGCAAGTGGCTTACCTTGATGCTCATCCAGAATGTTCTTTGCTCGGCTCAGCGGCGAGTTTGATTGATGAAAAAGGAGCCTCAATTGGTCAATGGCAGGGAGGGCAGGATGCTAACTTGTTGCGCTGGAAGGCTATATCCGCTAATCCCCTAACTCATGGGTCGGTGATGATGAGGAACTCTTTTTTGCTTCAGCACCATTTGACTTACAATGAAAGTTTTGAAGTCTCTCAAGATTACGAATTCTGGCTGAGAATTTTACCGTTAACCGAAGCGTTTTGTCTTTCCGATCCGCTTTATATCTTGCGCTGTCACGCCAGCAGCGTGAGTTCCTTGCGCCGCCGGCAACAGAAGAAAAATACCTATCGTGCCATCTCGGCCCATATGCTGAATGAATATGGAGTATCGCTTTCTTATCGGGAATTTTTGCTGTGGCGAGGGTGCGTTCTTGGCGACCGCCAGATATTAAGCCGCCAAGGAAAAATAAAACATACCAAGGCGGCTTTGCGGAGTCATGCCCTGTTTTTTCACGCCTTTATTCGCCGTTATGGCCTGTCTCTTCCGGTTCTGGCCGATTACCTGAAAGGGGTAATTGTCCCATTGCTGCGTCCTTTGAGATATGGTCATATAGGGGTGTTTTGGAAAGCCGTTGTTTGTTTTACAGGGACCAGCATAAGGGGGCCGAAGTGATCCGCGTTCAGTTTTTTGCCAAAGATTTCAAAAATCCGTCTTTTAGTTTTTACTCCCAGCTCATGGGTGAGTTGACTCCCCGAGAGCATGGCGTGGATTTTTCTATTGCCAAAGATTTTGTTCGGGAAGGAACAGAAAAAATTGATGTGGCCCTTGTTATGGGGGGAGAATATTCCAGAGAATGGGCCTGTGCTTTGCGCCAGAGTGACCCTTCTGTGCGCATCGGCGTTATTGATCCGCGTCCTGCCCATTGTCCGCGCATTGATGACCTCGATTTTATTGTTGCCAACGGTCTTGAGTCCCGTGATTTTTATCACAAGTTTGTCTCGGATGTTTTCGTTTATTACACCTATCCTTTGATTGAAACGGGGGAGAGAAAATCTTCGGACCGCGTTGTGTTGGGGTATCACGGAAACCGGATTCATATCGAAGCTATGGCCCCGCGCATAACCACAGCTATCAATAATGTTGCCAAAGAATATCCCTTGGCTCTCAAGCTGTTTTATAATGTCAAAAACCTTGGCCAGTCCGAAATCGGCCAAGCTTTGAATTGTCCGGTTGAGCATATCCAGTTTGACCCCAATGGATACGGCGCAGCGTTCGCCGATTGTGATATTGGGATTATTCCTCAACTGATCCCCTTGCAGCGGCGGGGAATAGCAGCGCGTGTTGCCGCGACTTTGCGAGGAAGTTATAACGAAGAAGACGACGATTACCTGATGCGCTTCAAAACCACCACCAATAACGGCCGCGCTTTTGTTTTTGCGCAAATGGGAATCCCGATGGTGATGGATCTTTCCCCATCCGCAACCCAGTTGATGGAATATGGCGAAGATGGATATTACGCGTATTATACCGAAAGTTGGGAAGCCTGTTTGCGGCGGTTGGCCAGTGATGCTTCTCATCGGCAGAAAATCGGGCAAAATATGAAAGCGCGTTTCCAGTTGCGTTATAGCCCATCCGCGCAGAACAAATTATTTTCCGATTACATCCATCATTTAATGCATTCTCCTTGTTCGAAAGCTTAGACCCATGAAGAAAAAACGTGCCTTGATTGTTGAAGCTCATAGTGATGACTCCGCCCTTGGCGCGGCGGGGTTCATGGAAAAATTTCGTGATGAATATGAGTTTCATTTCTCTTTAATCACGGTATCTGATTTTTACTTGCACCACCGCAAAGAAACCGTCATGCGCGAGGAAAGACTCAAGGAATACGAGAATTATATTAAGCATTTCGAAGGGGTTTGGCACAGATCGGATACTATGCCCTTTGATAACGATGCCCGCATGGACCTCGTGAGTAAGGCTTTGGTGGTTCGTGAAATTGAGCGAGCCATAGAAAATTCGACGCCGGATCTTTTGATTTGCCAAGGGCCTTCTTTCCATCACGATCATACAATTACTTACGAAGCCACGATTGCGGCAACGCGTCCAACAGCCCGTCATTGTCCCGATCATATTCTCATCATGGAGAACCCAACCTATGTTCATTCGTTAGGCCCTTCCACAGACTTTAAGCCGAATTACTATTGTTCCCTCAGTGAAGAGCAGATCGACAGAAAAATTGAAACTTTTGTAACCTGTTTTCCCGGGCAGGTTCGTGAAAAAGATAATTATCTTTCTCCCGAATCCTTGAAAACATGGGCAAAATATAGGGGTATTGAGTGTCGGCATGATTTTGCCGAAGCCTTCCAGATGTATAGAATTGTCGTGTGATGTTGCTAACCATTCATCAACCGGAGCATATGCCTTGGCTGGGGTTCTTTCACAAAATGGCCCTTGCCGACTCTTATGTTCTTCTTGATAACGTTCAATTTAAGGTCAATAACTTTCAGAACCGTAACAGGATTGTGACTCGTCAAGGAGAAGCCCTGTGGCTAACCGTTCCGGTTGAAAACAAAGATCATCTTGAAACGGCCATTGCTGACATGAAGATTGCCCCGATTGTCAATTGGCGCAAAAAATATTGGGGCCGCATTAAAGACAATTACTGCAAGCATCCTTATTTCAAGACTTATGCCGAAGAGCTGGAAGCCCTGATTATGAAGGATGATAATTTGTTGGTTAACCTCAATCTTGCCTTGATTGATTTTTTTCGCAAAGTTCTGCGCATTGAAACGCCAATGGTTC
>JAGOQV010000057.1 GCA_018063145.1 Alphaproteobacteria bacterium | reverse complement strand
CAAGCGGTTGGAATATGTCTTGCGGAAAAAAGGAGAAATCGAGTAAGAGGCAAAGCTCTCACTTAAACTTAAGGCAAAAAATGGTGACTGCGGAGGGGCTCGAACCCTCGACCACCTGATTAAAAGTCGGGTGCTCTACCAGCTGAGCTACGCAGTCATAGGTGCTCAAAAAGTTTGGCCAAAATAGTCGTAGATTCTGATTCCGTCAAGCAGAACTTTACATTTTTGCCTTTAATCTCTGTTCAACCGTGGGAGTGACGAATTCCGCCACATTCCCGCCCAAAGAACATATCTCCTTGATAAAGGAAGAGGAGACAAATTGCCATTTATCGGAGGCCATAAGGAAAATAGTCTCAATATCTGGCGCCAGTTTGGCGTTCATTCCCGTTAGCTGGAATTCGAACTCAAAATCAGATACGGCGCGTAGTCCCCGAATAATGCACGTCGCGCCCTTTTGATGCGCATAGCCAATCAAAAGATTTTCGAAAGATTCGACTGAAATTTCGCATTGTTTGTCGGGCAAGTTGGCTATATCAATTCGCGTCATGTCCAGACGCTCTTCTATGGTGAATAAGGGCCCCTTGCGTTGGTTATTGGCCACCGCAACAATGAGGTGATCCACCAGCTTGCTAGCCCTTTTGATGATGTGCAAATGGCCCTTGGTGATGGGGTCAAAAGTTCCCGGGTAAATGCCAATGCGTTTTGGGGACGCCATAATTTCTAACTTTCGTTTGTTCGTATAAACTTCCAGCGGCCGAGTTTAGCTGAGCGTTGGCAGAACCAAAAGGGTTTTCTGACCTTACAAGGTAAAGGTTTCTACGGCTGACGGGCTTTTCTGACTTTCTGGTAAATACCTAGCAGTTCTTGTTCTTGCTGAGGATTTGCCATCTCAATTGCAACAGAAGTTCTGAAAAAATCTCCAATCCCCAATTCTAATCCTTGGGGACTTTCAATGACCCTTAATTTGGGCTGAACTGTGTTACCACTGACTGTTGTGAAGTAACGCACAAGAACACTTTCTCCA
Source organism: Alphaproteobacteria bacterium (assembly GCA_018063145.1). Classification (GTDB taxonomy): domain Bacteria; phylum Pseudomonadota; class Alphaproteobacteria; order Micavibrionales; family Micavibrionaceae; genus UBA1573. The sequence continues at coordinate 9,467 of JAGOQV010000057.1, read as the reverse complement.
TTACAACAAGGCGGAAGAATGCTGGCTGCAAACCACGCATTCTCTCCATGAAGAATATGTGTTGTGGTGAAAACATCCGCCCCATTAACCCTTGTCTCGTGCCACATTAGCATATCTTTGGGTGAAAGCTCTTTTCCCTGTTCTTGTGGGGCGTCACTACGAACGAAAATGCGTACCCGATCAGTGCCGTTTACTGCCTTAAAAAATGAACCTTTTGCATCACAGATTAAACGGAACGGTCTAGGAGCCTGTAAGTCTTTTAATGCCGCTAGGTTAGGATTGTCTCCCCTTATCGTTCCGTCTATCCCAATGAGTGCTTTGAAAAGCCCTAGGCTTTCTGTGGCAAGAGGAACAATATGCGAGATCACGATACTGTCTTCTGTTATCGCTAGCTTTTTGCCTTTTAGAAAATCAAAAATACCCATAATTTTTACTCCTTTACTCAGATGTTTAAGATTCAATCGTTTTTTATTTTTACAAAGATAAAGCCCCCATACTTGCAGAGACAACAACCTTTGGGGGAGGGGGGGCTGCCTTACTTGCGAGTTCAAACATTGCGCGACATCTAGGGCAATTTGGTCCTCCCGTACACTCCTCATCTCTGGGAAAATCCTTCAAGGAGGGTTGTTGTGGCGATGGTAGGCTATATGGAACTTCTCCAAGAGCAGGCTTTGTTGGGATGTAGGATTTTGGTTGTTGATCGTGGTTTGGAAAAACTTTTGGAGCAGGTTCTTTTCTAAGCTCGGCTTCTGAATGTGCGAGCCCATGATCGGCAAATTTTGTTTGCTGCCCTCGTTCTTGAGTGTAAATCGTTGCGGGTCGAACGGAAGTAAGAGTTTCACTTTCAGGGTTTAGAATTGTCTCGGCATGAGAAGTAAAAAGTGATTCTAGGGAAAGATTTTCTGCCCTCTGACTAGGTGGTGGTGTTCTTTCTGTTTCAGACACTGTTCTTTTAACTGACGCAGATGTCGTCACAGCACCTTCTACGATATGGTCGTTCATTATAATGTGATGGAGAGGTTTGTCTTCAACAGCGGGGCCTGTTTCACGGGCCTCAGGGTTTTTAACAGCGATTGGATTTTGTAACGATAAAAGCGAATCTGTTTGTCTTTCAATAACTTCTATGGTTCCAGATTCTGGAACGGATTCAGCCGTGGCAAAACCTTCCGATCTTACTTGTTCTATCGCTGCGCGGAGGGGAGGCGTATCACGGTTATCTTTGCCTAACTGGATTTCTGCATCGCGTATGAAGCTCTGGGTTGTTAAGGCGTCTCCAATAACAGGACTGTTTATTATGACGTTGCTAAGAGCTCTTTCAACAGAGGGAAGAACAGAACTTGAAGGGGGTGTTGTCGTCAGAAACTCAGAAATTCCAGCCTGTTTGATCCCTTCAATAGCTGTGCGAATTTCGGCGGCAGAAGGGCCTGATGAGAAGGAGGAAGGAGAGGTTTGTCTTTCAAGAGTTTCGATGACTCTGGTTGTTGCAACGACTTCAACCAAAGCAGGGTTGTTTCTTATGATCGTCTCAATGGCACTTCGAGTACTATCTGGATAACTTTGAATCCTTTGGGGGTCCGTGGTTGCGGCAAAGCCTTCCGATCTTGCTTGTTCTATTGCTGCGCGGAGGGGAGGCGTATCACGGTTATCTTTGCCTAACTGGATTTCTGCATCGCGTATAAAGCTCTGGGTTGTTAAGGCATCTCCAATAACAGGACTATTTATTATGACGTTGCTAAGAGCTCTTTCAACAGAGGGAAGAACAGAATTTGAAGGAGGTATTGTCGTCAGAAACTCAGAAATTCCAGCCTGTTTGATCCCTTCAATAGCTGTGCGAATTTCGGCGGCAGAGGGGCCTGATGAGAAAGATGAAGGAGAGGCTTGTCTTTCAAGAGTTTCGATGACTCTGGTTGTTGCAACGACTTCAACCAAAGCAGGGTTGTTTCTTATGATCGTCTCAATGGCACTTCGAGTACTATCTGGATAACTTTGAATCCTTTGGGGGTCCGTGGTTGCGGCAAAGCCTTCCGATCTTGCTTGTTCTATTGCTGCGCGGAGGGGAGGCGTATCACGGTTATCTTTGCCTAACTGGATTTCTGCATCGCGTATAAAGCTCTGGGTTGTTAAGGCATCTCCAATAACAGGACTATTTATTATGACGTTGCTAAGAGCTCTTTCAACAGAGGGAAGAACAGAATTTGAAGGAGGTATTGTCGTCAGAAACTCAGAAATTCCAGCCTGTTTGATCCCTTCAATAGCTGTGCGAATTTCGGCGGCAGAGGGGCCTGATGAGAAAGATGAAGGAGAGGCTTGTCTTTCAAGAGTTTCGATGACTCTGGTTGTTGCAACGACTTCAACCAAAGCAGGGTTGTTTCTTATGATCGTCTCAATGGCACTTCGAGTACTATCTGGATAACTTTGAATCCTTTGGGGGTCCGTGGTTGCGGCAAAGCCTTCCGATCTTGCTTGTTCTATTGCTGCGCGGAGGGGAGGCGTATCACGGTTATCTTTTAACTGGATTTCTGCATCGCGTATAAAGCTCTGGGTTGCTACGGCGTCTGCTATAATAGGGTTTTCAAAAATAAAAGAGCGAATAACTGCTTGTACTTGGTTTTTTCCCTCCTCATTCCTATGGCTGATGGTAAGAGCACCTGATAGGCCTTCTTGTTGTAGGACTTGCAAAGCTTGCTTGATTGTACTGGCATCACTTAACGATGTTGCGGGGGAGGCCAAACGCTCGTTCAACTCTATAATTAAATGAGACGTCCCAGACATTTCTACAAGAGCAGGTTGCTTTCCCAGCACTTGCTGAAGAGCGGTTATAGTCTCATTTGGAAGTGAAAGATTTCCAATTTTTGAAATTCCTTCGTTCCGAATAAACTCTCCGACCTCTGGAGGAAGACGAAAAGTGAGTTGGCCGTCTGCTGCCTTATTTATTTGGTAGGCTATTAGGTGATTTATTGCCCTATCTAGGGTAGATGGAGAAGATACAAGGATTTGGTCTTTTACATTTAGAATCGTTGAGGATACATCTGATTTCAAGCACTCTTCAACTAACGAGGGGAGCCCCCCATTTCTTATAATATTTAAGGCTTTTTGTAGTTCATTTTTGTCGAAATCAGGTAAAGAAATTGGCTCTTGCTGTCCGGTTACTGGTATGCCAGCCAACTGGCTTTCTATTTGCTGCGTTAAATTTTTTGTTACGAGAGAATCTAGAAATTCTGGATTTCTTATGGACGTTACCTCAGCAGATACACCTGCTGATTGTTTTGCATAGGCATCATCATTGGCAGCTGAGTTTGTAAAGATATGGGCAATGGATTGGATAATGGGCACATGGTAGCTTTGTGCTATTTTTGTGATGGATTCACGCAAAACCTCTAGTGTTTGTGGAGGAAGAAGAGGGAATTCGGAAACTTTATCAAGCAAATGTCCCATATGGGATATTATTTTTGTGAGAGATAGTCTTACATCTTTGGGGATTTCTTTTTCCCCAGAGTAAGGTTCAGTAAGTTTTTGAATTTCAGAAAAATCTTCTATGACATCTGGCAGACTGCTTTTGCCTTGTGACAGAAGGAGTGCATCCTGAATGGTTTCAATGTCTTCTCTCGAGGCGAATTCTCTCAAGCCTTGAACGGCGTTAATCAAAGAAAAATCTATACCATCAAACTCTTTGTAGGAATCTGTTGATGGAGAACCGTAATAGATCAACAGCCATTTCTTGCGAGAAGATGAAAACATCTCGTCTAAATTCATTTCCCGCGTCATCGATGTTCGCGTTCCATATATGGTGGATTGCATCACCCGTTGGCTAATTCCGTCACCAACGCGGCGTTGTCCATCAATAACTGTTGCCTGCACCAATTCACAATCTGGCAAATCATTTGGTTTTTGGTCCGTTACAACAATACGCGCATAAAGGGGCTTTGCCCTTGCTTCACGAGCGAAATCAGATCCTAGACCAATGACATATTTCTCTAAAGCCTCGAGAATTTGTGTGGAGCTAAAAGACGACGTCCCCAGAGAATGAAGCTCATCTGATACTTGTGTCAGAACCTGATGGGGAAGGCCCATCGCTTTAATATCGGTCTTTGATCCTTTGTCATCTCGTGAAATTAATTCACTTGCTGCGTAATAAATCAGGGGAGACGTGGCGTGATGGTGATATGCGCCTGTTGCGCCGTGACTTAAGGCATCAATTGCTTCGTGCCGATTTTCAACGGAGAATACACTTCGGTTTAATGCTGGTTTTGTCATGATTGTCATCCCTTGATATATTCATAAACGCGGGTGTATGGGGGTTTTTGAAGCTTTTCCATTCTTTTCCGAACGTTAGGATCGCTGGAACAAAGGCTTTGTGTAACTTCATCTACTGTTTGGCTTGTTTCATTTGCAAAGGTCCTGATTTTTTCTTGAACGTCTTGCGGTTGAGATTCAAACCAGATGCGCCCCGTTTCAGTATTGTGGTCGTGGGGAAATGCAGTTGACAGTCCTGCGGCAACTGCAAAAGAAATTCCAATAGCAACGCCAAGTTTTGAGAGGGAATATGTTCCTTTTCTCAACCTCTCCATGGCGTAAGATGCTGGGACAGAAAGAACCGGAGCAACAAAAAATTGCATGGTTTCTTGTGCGGAAAGGCCAATGATCCCGTTTCCTTCAAAAAGAGGGGACAAGATTTGCGATACGGCTCCGACTCCTGTTCCAGAGGCTGCAGCAAAGGCTATGCACAAAGAATGTGCCCCTCCTTGGGTCATCATTCCGGCGCAAGCGCAGCCAGAAAACTGCCTCACGTGGGACATAAATTTGTGTTTCCATGTCCGTTTTACACCCGTTCCTTCTATGCCATCCGGTAGGGTCAAACTGACAAGTGTCTCTGCCATGTCAGGCGAGAGAGAAACTGCTGTTTCTTTCATGTTGATTAAAAAAATTCCCTAAAAGTATTTTCACAAACAAAACCTCCCCTTCAAAGGAAGGGGGATTAACCTAGGCGATGTGAAAAACTGGCGGGGCTTGCCCATCATAAGGCTTGGAGGGAGTAGAGAATTTGATCTGTACGTTGTCATGTTGGACAAAAGGTTCGTAAGTCAGATGCTCAGTTCTCTGAAATACAAAATCCTGTAAAATTATATTCTTGTGGGATACAGAAGAAAACACACACGGTTTGACAGGGTTATCTCTTTTCTGTTTTGAATCCTCTCCTTTTTCAACGGGATTCATATTTTCATCAACCAGAATGGTTATGAGGTCCGTCCCATGACAAATGGAGACTTCAAGAGTGCGACCAGTCTTAAAACTGGGCATATACCCAGAAGGAATTGCGCTCTGCGCAAAAAACGCGAGCAACACCCAAATCCCTAAAAATATGCACGGGAAATTGTGGTTTTTCTCGATCATGTATGTTTTAGAGTCCTTCCTGACGAAGAATATTAGCCGAGAAAGGCAGAAAGGAAAAGAAGCGTTATTGTATAACTCGCCATATGGCATTAGATTTCACCCCATGAAACCACTTATTACACCTTTAATTGCAGATCCGTGGACCGACTATGCTTTGCTTGATTCTGGTCATGGACGTAAGTTGGAGCGGTATGGCAAGGTGATTGTCGACCGTCCAGAGCCTCAAGCTCTATGGAACCCTAATTTGGATCAGGCTTCATGGGAGAAGGCAGTTGCCAGATTTACCAATAGTGGAGAAGAGGACAGCGATAACGGAAAGTGGAAAACCTCTGGGTCTGTGCCAGACTCATGGCCGCTAACGTGGAATAAGTTAACCTTTATCTGCCGTTTAATGTCGTTTCGTCATATGGGGCTCTTTCCCGAGCAAATGACTCACTGGGACTGGGTGGCTCAAAAACTGGGGGCGGAGAAACGCCCCTTAAAAGTGCTGAACTTGTTTGCTTACACAGGGGCGGCAAGTCTTGCGGCGGCTAAAGAGGGGGCACAAGTAACCCATGTTGATGCTTCTAAAAAAGCCATTCAGTGGGCCAAGGAAAATCAGGATGCCAGCGGGTTATCTACTGCTCCTATTCGTTGGATTTGCGAAGATGCCAAGGCGTTTGTTGCCAGAGAACTCCGTCGCGGGAACCGGTATGACGGGATTATTCTTGACCCTCCCAAGTTTGGGCGTGGGCCGGATGGAGAGAAATGGCAACTCGAAACAGATTTGCCAGAGCTGCTGACAAATTGTGCGGCACTGCTTTCAGAAAGGCCGTCTTTTATGATTTTGACAGCCTACGCAATGCGGCTTTCGTCCTTATCTCTCGCGGCTCTTATGGAGGATGCGCTGAAGGGCAAAGGAGGGCAAATCGAAAACGGGGAGCTTTTGATTCGTCAGGAAAGCGGCGAGAGATACATTGCAACTTCTCTTTATAGCCGATGGGCCGCTTGAAGTTTTTCTAGTTTTTCTTCTGCAATGCGAATGCCTTCCTTGAAGCTTGCTGCAAAAGTGTAGTGCTCACTGTGAACACCATAGAGCTTCATGCGGGTGAGGACTTCCTTGGGACTTGGTTGAATGTCGGTGATAATCACATAGATGTGTTTCTTTTGACAGCGTTCAAGAAAGGTTCTGAGCGCAGACTCTCCGCTTGAATCAATCATCGGACAAAGGCTGGTTCGCAGAATAAAAACGTGGGGCGCAGGATTTAGGTATTCCAACGCATCAAGTAACCGTGAGGCCACGCCAAAAAAGAGAGGGCCTCGCAAACGATAGGCTTCTACGCCATCGGGGAGCTTGGATTTCATGGCTTCTTGGGCTTCTTCGTGGCTGGTAATATCATCCTGATCTTCTTCGATGATGTGGGTATGGGTTTGGATTTCAACAGCTTCGGACATTTCATGCATGAAAAGAATTGCGGCCATGACGACCCCAACTTCAATGGCAAGAGTTAAATCAAAACCAACTGTTAAGACAAAAGTTACCAACAGAACCAGTTTTTCTCCGAGTGGAGCTCGCATCAAATGTCGAATTTTATCATGTTCGGACATATTCCATGCAACCACAATCAGAATAGAGGAGAGAGCAGCGAGGGGTATGTAAGAAGCTAAAGGCGCGAATACCATCATGCAGAGCAAAACAAACGCAGCATGGAACATCCCCGCAACAGGAGATCTTGCCCCTGAGCGAATATTGGTGACGGTTCGCGCTATAGCTCCGGTTGCAGGAAGCCCGCCGAAAAACGCCGATGCCATGTTTGCAAATCCTTGTCCTACAAGTTCGCAGTTTGAACGGTGGCGGCGACCAATCATTCCATCGGCGACCACGGCGGAGAGCAAGGATTCGATGCCAGCCAGAAAGGCAATCGTGAAGGCACTGGGAAGGAGTTCACGCATATGCGCAAGTGTTATTCCATCAGGGATATGGGGGGAGGGGAGGGTGTGAGGGATCTCTCCGAAGGAGCTTTGGATTGTTTCAACTGGAAGATCTAGAGAATAGACCACAAGTGATCCAACGATGATGGCAACTAGAAAAGCGGGAAGCTTTGGTAAGTACTTTCTCATTAAAACGATAAGAGCGAGGCAGCCTGCTGATACAGAGAATGCGACGAGATTCACACTGTCTCGTGCAGCCCAGAAAGCTCCCCATTTTTCAAAGAAGTCACCCGGAACTTTTTCAATTTCAAGGCCAAAAATATCTTTGATCTGGCTTGAAAAAATAATCACAGCAATTCCAGCGGTGAAACCTGTGATAACGGGTTGAGGGATATACTTGATCCACGTCCCCAGACGGACGAAGCCAGCAATGACAAGAATAACCCCAGCCATTAATGTTGCAAGGACAAGCCCATCATAGCCATGAGTCCCAATAATATTAAAAACAACAACAACAAAGGCCCCAGTTGGCCCCCCGATTTGGACTCGGCTGCCGCCTAGAAAGGAAATAAGAAAACCAGCAACGACGGCTGTAATTAATCCCTTATCTGGTGTTGTACCAGAGGCGATTCCCAAGGCCATAGCCAAAGGAATGGCGACAATCGCAACTGTTAATCCAGCAAAAGCGTCCGCACGCAAATCACCCCAAGAGTATCCTTCCCGCAGTGTCGTAAAAAGTTTAGGGACAAACAGGTGCCAAGAGTGGGTTGGTCTGGGAAGATTCATTCGTAAAAGCCCGCGTCAGTAGTTAAAAAAGCAGTTAATTTATGCGCGTCTTATACACTCTTTTTTTACCTAATAAAGTATTTTTTAAGCGGTACAACGCCTCGGTCTTCCCTGTTCGTTAACTTTGCGTTATTGTTTCGCACATAGGATTGTAAGCGTAATTTTAATCCGAGTTTATCCAACCCCAAAGGTGTTTTTAGTATGTCCCACGCCGCCAAAGTGATGCCAGAACCCAGCAAACGTTATCGCCTGATTACCCGCAGTGACATGGATGGTCTTGTCTGTGGTATTTTACTCAAGGAAATAGGGGTTATTGATGACATCACCTTTGCCCACCCTAAGGACATGCAGGACGGTTTGATTGACGTTGGTCCTGATGACATTACCACCAACCTTCCGTATGTGGCAGGGGCTTTTCTGGCCTTTGACCACCATGCGAGTGAGGTGGACCGCGTTGGCGGGAAGAGAGAAAACCATATTATTGATCCCGAGGCGCCTTCGGCCGCACGGGTTGTTTATGATTATTTTGGCGGAAAACCTCGTTTTCCAAAAATATCAGAAGATATGATGCGGGCGGTGGATAAAGCAGATTCTGCAGCTTTCACGCGGGAAGATATTCTCGACCCTAAAGGATGGGAACTTTTATCCTTTATCATGGATGCGCGGACAGGTTTGGGCCGGTTTCGGGATTTCAATATATCCAACTATCAGTTGATGATGAAACTCATTGAGTACTGCAAAGATCACCATGACATTAACGATATTCTGGCCTTGCCGGATGTGAAGGAGCGGGTTGACCTTTACCGCGAGCATCAACCAAAGGCAAAGCAGCAGATTGAGCGCTGTGCGCGGTTGCACAAAAACTTGATCGTTCTTGATCTGCGCAACGAAGACGTGATTTATGCGGGTAACCGTTTTGTCATTTACGCGCTGTTTCAGAACTGCAATATCTCGGTTCACATCATGTGGGGCAAAAATCAACAAAACACAGTCTTCGCGATTGGGAAGTCTATCTTGAATAAGACAAGCAAAACTCACGTTGGTACTCTTTGTCTGGAATATGGCGGAGGAGGACATGAAGCAGCGGGGACGTGTCAGATCAGTAACGACAAGGCCGATGCTGTGCTTGCCGAGCTTGTGAAGCGGATAAACAAGGACGGCTAGCCTGTTTTTCCCTCTCCATAAAATTTTTACACTATACGGTTGTATTTCTAATTATTAGGGATATACTTTTGCGTGTGTTGTGGAGAAGAAGATGCGCACGCAGAAAACTTATGCAGAATTAACGCAAGGCCCTGATAAGAAAGAATCCAAACTTGTTCAAGAGCACGGGAGTTCCCTTGTTAGTAAGAATGTGACAGTTGCGGGGCGGCGAACTT
>JAGOQV010000056.1:8870-10547 GCA_018063145.1 Alphaproteobacteria bacterium | reverse complement strand
TCCGTAGTCAGGTGCTCTATCCAATTGAGCTACGGGCGCATTGCTGTAATCAGAAATAAGCTTAACCAAGCTCGTCCAAGAAAGCTGGCAGAAGCTACGCGATTGGAATACTGATTGCAAGTAGAAAAAAGCAATTTTTGTCCGCGTTATGTCTTTGAAAAAAAGCACTGGAAAGGAAGGGAATAGGAGCTTGACATTCTCTTTGTACAATTCCATAAGTTAAAAGCCCAAACTGGATTCGCTTTTTGTCCTAGTTCGTGTGCGTTAATGCGTCAGAAATTACCAGTGAACACTCAGAGGGAAAGCCCCGTTCGATGACAAAATACGTTTTCACTACAATCCTTTGCAGCTTGATTCTGCCAGCGTCTGCTAGCCTTGTGGCCGCTCCGGCGCAGGCTCAGCCTGCTAACAAAACGCCAGCGTTGATTATCACCAACCAGCCCTTGCCGTCTGCTTTGGCGGGACAGGTTTACACGAAACCGACTCAAACTGCTTCAATCACAGCCAAGGATCTTCTTGATTCTTATTACGAAACAACCAATACGATGGTCTCTCGCAAAATCGGCGAGATTCACCATGATCTTGGCAATCTGCAAGCTGACCTTGCCAAACTGTCTGACAGAATGGTCGAACTGGAAAAAATAAACCAAACGACTGCGGCTGATTATTTTGCCAGTGTCGCAACGATTGACACCCAACTGCAATCTGGAAGCACCCCGGGCAACCCTCGTCTTTTGCAACGCCTTGCCACTGCGCAGGATAGCCTCGAAAAACTGGCTGGCAACGTTGCCGACATCAACGAGTTGGCTGTTGAGATTGCCAACTCAGCATCGGTAGCTTCCTTCTTGCTTGAAGGAACACGCTCGGCCTATGGCCTGACTGGTGCTGTTGAAGAGGATCACGTCCAATTGGCTCAACTGGAAGACAGCGTCAACAACACCATTATTTTGATTGACCGCCTTCAGAACAATGTCAACGATGACATTACTCGCACCAGTGCCTATCTGACCACAGAGCGGAACAATCTGCGGACCCTGTCTCTTGCAATTGCCCAAGGTGATTTGCTGGGCAAGAGCCTTTCAAACCGCCCCTTCACATCCGTAGCCCGTCAGACTGAAACAGTCCAAGCGGCTAAGGCTGGCGATCCAGCGATTGCTCCCTCTCCATCCAATCCTCGTCCTTTGGTAAAAATTCGCTTTGATAAATCAAGCGTTGATTACGAGCAGCCTGTTTACATGGCGATGAATGAGGCTATGGAGAAGTTTCCAGACTCTCGCTTTGAACTCGTGGCAGTTCACCCAACAAAGGGGAATGCTGCACAAGTCTCAATTGAAAGCACCAAGTCACGCCGCAATGCCGAACGCGTTCTTCGGACCCTGACCCAAATGGGGCTCCCCATGGACCGCGTGGATATTTCCTACTCAGGAAGTGACGACATTGAAGGCAACGAAGTCCATATCTATATCCGATAGATTCGGACTGCCGCGTTCCTTGTTCCCGTAGCTCAGTAGGATAGAGCACAAGTTTCCTAAACTTGGGGCCGCAGGTTCAATTCCTGCCGGGAACGCCAGACTATTAACCTCACCTTCTCTGGAATTGAACCTGCTTCTTTTTTAAGATTGCGCAACCAAAGTTGCGCGGGGGTTCAATTCCTGCCGGGAACGCCAGACCGTTAAC
>JAGOQV010000056.1:0-8770 GCA_018063145.1 Alphaproteobacteria bacterium | reverse complement strand
CTTCTCTGGAATTGAACCTGCTTCTTTTTTAAGATTGCGCAACCAAAGTTGCGCGGGGGTTCAATTCCTGCCGGGAACGCCAGACCGTTAACTTCAGCTTCTCTGGAATTGAACCTGCTCTTTCCCTAAAGTTAAACTTGACGTATCAGTCATAATCCTTAGGATGCCCCCCATAAAAACCGCTGACAAAGGGCCCCAAGTGAGCAGTTCTCAGATCGCCATGACACTTCCCAAAAGTGAAAATCCCCTTTCTCTACGCTTTGCCTCAACTTCAACGGAAATTCGAGCTGTTCAAGCCTTGCGCTATCAGATTTTCTATGGGGAGTTCGGAGCCACCCCCAATGAGGTCACCATTCGTGAAAAGCGTGACTTTGACGAATATGATGAAGTTGCCGACCACCTGATGGTCATCGACTCTTCCCTGCCTGCTGGTGGAGGTCAGATTGTTGGAACTTATCGGCTCATCCGCCATGATCGCCTGAAGCCAGATATGCCTTTTTACAGTGCTAATGAATTTGATTTAGACCAGATTCTTAAGAGCAAGAACACTCTTCTTGAGCTTGGGCGTTCTTGTGTGCTTCCTGCCTATCGGACCAAAGCAACGATGCAATTACTCTGGCAAGGTATTGCTGATTACCTTGTCCTTCATCAGATTGATTTGATGTTTGGGTGTTCCTGCTTGCACGGAACATCCCCCGAAACTCTTGCCCCGCAACTAGCCTATCTATACCACTACCATTTGGCCCCACCAGACATGATGCCCATAGCTCTCGGGGAAACACGGGTTGACATGAATCGGCTTCCCCAAGACCGATTGGATGCCAAGCGCATTTTTGCTTCCCTTCCCCCGCTCTTCAAAGGCTACCTCCGCCTAGGGGCAATGGTTGGGAACGGAGCCTATATTGATTACCAGTTTAATTCGACTGATGTTTGTATCGTTCTTCCAACGCGAAATTTGACATCAAAATATGTCCGGCACTACGAGCGGGAAATTCAAAAATCCATTATCCGTCCTGTTCAATCCGAGGACAGGACGCAAGTATAAAAATGAAACATCATTTGAGAGCCTCTTGGAAACTGTTTCTTCTGATCGTATGGACGCTGCCACTTGTTGCGACACAACTCATAGTTCTTAGATTTTGTCGCGGCCATGCCGCCTATGCTGTCCCTTGCCTGTGGCACAAAGGCGTTTGCAAAATCATCGGCCTTAAGGTTCACGTCACAGGGACCCCAGAAAGAGACCGACAAGTTATTTTTATGAGCAATCACCTATCCTATCTTGATATTCCTGTGATTGGCTCCTTGCTCAGAGCATCTTTTGTTGCCAAAAACGACATAGAAAGCTGGCCTGTCATTGGCTTTCTCTCCAAAGTTCAACAAACCGCGTTTATCAGCCGATCCTCCACCCAAGCTGCCACGGCACACAGCACTCTTGATACGATGCTCAAAGAGGGAAAAAGCATTATTCTGTTTCCTGAAGGGACATCTTCGGCTGGAACAGAAATTTTACCGTTCAAATCGAGCCTCTTTTCCCTATGCCTTCCCCCTTCGGCATCTCCCATTCCCCTACAGCCCTTTACTCTGTCCCTACGATCCGTCAACGGCCAAACCAACCCATCCTTAGAGCAACGCAACCGTTATGCATGGTACGCCGATATGGAATTTGGCCCGCATATATGGGACTTTTTGGGGCAATGTGAAGCAGAAATTGACCTCATTTTTCACCCGATTATAACAGCCGGACCAGAAGACACACGAAAAACTCTTTGCGAGCGGACTTACCCTCTTGTTGTCGCTGGACTGCCGCCCCAAGAAAAGGTAGAAAAACCAAACGAGGAGAAAACCCATGAATTTTGAACGTGCAGAAATTACCAAGCTTCAAACCTACCTTCAGCAGAAATTTGGCCAACCTGGCTTGGCTTTGCGTGACCGCAAGACAGCGGATTCTCTTGAAGTTCTCCTAAACGGGGAATTTCTTGGCGTTATCTACAAAGATAACGAAGATGGAGAGGTTTCCTATGACTTCAATATGGCAATTTTAGATATTGATTTGGATGGGGAATAGGTTTTTGACCTATTTTCAAGGCTAGCCTCATCTTTGTTTTGCCAAACCGCCCTGACTTGCTGTAAAATGAACTAGTCGAGTGGGCTCGTGGCATGATTTAGCCGTTGAGGCAGGCGTTAGGGTGTAAAACAAGTTTTGTGAGGGGTTATGGCACTGATTTCATTGAAATATTGTCTGGGGATGGTTCGCCAATCAACATTGGGAGCCATCGTGGTTTTTTCCGCCGTCCTTCCATACGCACCGCTGCCTGCTGCGGCTTCCGGTTGCGATTCGGCCTTCATGTCCAAAATGCAAGAACGCGCGTGGATGGAAGCCCAACGGGAAGTGATGAACAACGAAAAAGCTATCTGGAAGCCGGACAGTGTCCTTGCCCTTAGCTGTTTTAATGGTCAAGTCAATGACATGGAAGTTAGCTATAGTAAAGACGAGTGCGCAGGAGCGAGTGGTGCCTGTGCTGGTAGTGACGATGTCACTGAAGAGGTAACAGATGGTAGCACCGACTACTTGGGGGCCTCTTACACTAGCAACCTTGGGGGAGGAAACACGACTATTGCCCAAAAGCCAGACGCAGCCCCTGGGGACTGCGACAGTCAAGACAAGCTCTGGGAAGAAGCAAAATGTGCGAACGTTGACCCGGTTAACAGTTTTCCTTCATTTGACGACCTCTCCGCAACAGATAACCGGACGGCCCCGACTGCCTGTACCAACAACCCCTCAGGGGAGTGGACCACCGCGAAAACGGATATGGCTGCCGTTGGCCTCAATATGGGGGCGGGTAAGTTTGACACTGTCAACTTGTTCCTCAATGTCTGGGCCCCACTCAGCACGTTAGCGGCAGGAAGCTGTTTCTCAGGTATCCCAACGGGGGTTAAGGTTGGGGGAGCTGCGGGCTTTGAAGAAGTTGTGTGCCCCAACCCAGGTTGCACGCCAGTTCTCGCTGGCGGGAGCGTAACCTGCAACCCGATGTAGTTTGCCAAAGTTTTCTTGGTTTTCTTTCCTTCAGGCCCTATAACAAGGGCCTGAACGCTTTTTGAGGACAAAAATGTCTTTGCTCTGGCTTTACAAGAACACCATGAAGCTAACAGGCCCCTTGATCCGCAAGACCCTGCTTGGACGGGCACGCCTTGGCAAAGAAGATATAAATCGTTTGACTGAACGGCAAGGAATTGCCTCCCTTCCTCGCACTGAAGGCCCACTTATTTGGCTTCATGCCGCAAGCGTCGGGGAAACTCAGTCCCTCTTAAAACTAATCAATCTCATTGCCTCCCAAATGCCGGATACGAAAATTTTGGTTACCAGTATTACGGTGACAGCTTCTGATTTTCTGGCCTCCCGTTTACCCAAACAAGCCTTCCACCAGTATTTGCCCGTTGACCATCCTGCATGGGTTCGGCGTTTTGTGAATTACTGGCGGCCTGACGTTGTTTTATGGGCTGAATCTGAACTTTGGCCAAATACGCTCGCCGCCCTCAAGAAACGCCATACTCCTGTTGCCTTGCTGAATGCCAGACTTTCGGAGAAGTCTTTCAAACGCTGGTCTAAAATTAAGAATACCGCCGAAGCCATGCTCTCAAGTTTTGCCATTATCATGTGCCAAACTGAAAAGGATAAAGAGTATTTCTCCTCGTTAGGAGGACGCAGCCTTGTGGTCACAGACAACATCAAACATAGCGCAGACCCCCTGCCCTGCGATACGAACAACCTTGCCCGTTTGCAAACAGCCATCGCCTCCCGTCCTCTATGGCTGTTTGCCAGCACCCATGATGGAGAAGAAGAAATTGCCCTTCGGGTTCATCAAAATCTTTTGGCAAAGTTTCCTGATTTGCTCACCATCATTGCTCCCCGCCACCCCTCGCGCCGCCAAGAAATTCTTGAGAAAATCGGCAATCAGGGTGTTCAGGTAACTTCTCGTACGGCAGAACATATCCTCCCTTCTCCAGAAACAGGAATTTATCTTGCCGACACCTTGGGAGAGATGGGTTTGCTGCTGCGCGTTAGCCCCATAACCTGCATGGGGCGCAGCCTAAGCCGCGATGGGGGCGGTGGCCATAACCCGCTGGAACCAGCACTGCTTGGAAGTGCTGTTCTTCATGGCCCGTATGTGCAAAACTTACAGGATATTTACGATACAATGACTCAATCGGGAGCTTGCCAGATTGTTCACAATGAGGATGAGTTGGCCGGAACACTAGGAAATCTCCTGACCCATCCGGACCAGCTTATAAAACTTCAAAAAACAGGATATAATTTCGCCCAGAGTAAGAGTGAGATTTTGGACCATATTCTTGAAGAGCTTGAGCCCTTGTTTCTCTCTGCCAACCTTACCCCTTTACACAGGCTTCCTCATGAAAACTCCTAGCTTTTGGTACCAAGATTCCTCTATCTATTCTCCTTTGTCAGTTCTGCTAACTCCTCTTGCTTGGCTCTACGCCAAGGCAGCATCGTTCCACAAAGCGCACAGCACCCCTGCCTCTGCACCCCTGCCTGTTATTTGCCTTGGCAACCTCGTTGCTGGAGGAAGCGGAAAAACCCCTACAGCGATTGCGCTAGCAAAACTTCTTCAAAACGAGAAAGTTTTTCTCTCTCCTGCCTTTGTCACACGCGGCTATCGTGGTCGCGTCAAAACGACCGAACGTGTAGATCAAAGCAATAACGCCTCTTTATGGGGCGATGAAGCTGTCCTTCTGGCACGGCACGCACCGACCTTTGTTTCACCCAACCGTTATCTCGGAGCCTTGGCCGCGAAGAGCCACGGGGCGGATGTTGCCATTCTGGATGATGGGCTTCAAAATTATTCCCTGAACAAAAGCGTCAGCTTTGCAGTCATTGACGGTCAAATGGGGTTTGGAAACGAAAGGATCATCCCTGCTGGCCCTTTGCGGCAATCTCTCGAAGACGGATTCTCTCGGGTAGATGCTTTTATCTTGATCGGGGAGGATCTTCATAACCTTAAAAACCGTCTCCCTGCTAATAAACCTGTCTTTACCGCTCGGCTGAAGGTCAAAGAACCGCTTGAGCTTCCATCCAAAGGCCCCTATATCGGTTTTTGTGGAATTGGCTTTCCTGATAAATTCAAAAACACTCTCGCCGAGAATGGTATTGAACTAAGCGGATGGCATAGTTATGCAGATCACCATCCTTACACCATACAAGATTTGTACCTGTTGCTCGGAGAAGCTCTCGAGAAAAAATCTCGCCTGATTACAACCGAAAAAGACTATGTTCGCCTTCCAGATTTTCAACAAAAAGGCATGATCGACATTGTTCCGGTTGAGATCGTTTTTAACTCTCCTGAAGATTTGCTTTCTTTCATCTGTCAGAAAACGGCCAGCACTTCCCCCGTATCATGAAAAAACTTCGCTATTTCATTGAGGCCTTGCTAGTCCGCAGCCTTCTCTTTTGTTTTAGGCATTTGTCTCCAGACACAGCCTCTAGCATTGGAGGTTTTTTAGGTAGATGTCTTGGAACCATCATGGCCGCCTCACGCAAGGCGCGCCGAAACCTTACGCTCAGCCTCCCGAATAAAACAGAAGCCGAATACGATGCCATTCTCTCTGGAATGTGGGAGAACTTGGGTCGTGTCTTTGCCGAATATCCTCACCTTGAAACGATTTCCCAAACCCGCGTTACGATCAAGGGCGCGGAAAATTTAGGGAATCTTTCTGAGAACACAGAGCCTGCCATATTCTTTTCCGCGCATTTGGCAAACTGGGAAGTCAGCTCTCCCGTGGTCCGAACGAAAGGCATTGATATAGACCTGATATACCGCCCCCCCAATAACCCGTGGGTAGATAAGGTCTTGCAAGAGTGCCGCAGTATGAAGGGAATTTTGCAAACCTATCCTAAATCAAGAACAGGAATGCGTCAGGTGATGGAGGCTCTAAAATCTGGCCGCCGAATTGGTATATTGATTGACCAGAAATATAATCAGGGTGTTGAAGTGAACTTCTTTGGCAGGCCTGCGATGACCAGCCCTGCCTATATCCAGCTTGCCCAGAAATTTAACTGTCCCCTCATTCCAGTAAGAATTCAGCGCACACAAGGATGTCATTTTGTGGTTGAATTTCTTCCTCCTCTTGACCTCAAGCTCGACCAAACAACCCTTCTCACCCAATCCCACCAAATACTAGAGAGCTGGATTGCCGATCAGCCAAGCCAATGGCTCTGGCTTCATCGCCGCTGGAAAAGTTAACTTCTTTTTTTCTTGATTCTTTTTCCCGATTACTGAATAAATAGAGAGTTCGTAAGAACCGCGGGATTTGAGGGGCAGCTTGCACCGCGATTACAATGCTAAAGCGCTGGGTTTGACCCCCTTGGTTTAACCCCATTTACGCCCCACAACAAAACTATGTGAGGTGCTCTTATGGGTAGAACTGACTCTTATTTTCCCGTTTCTTCTTCTGATGCCATTCCGGCCCGTTCTCCTGTTGTGGCTTTGGTCAACATCATGGACAACGCCGAAGGAACAGAACGTCACTTCCGCCGGATGATTGAAGCTGCCAACCCGTCAGCCGAAATTATCCTCTGCCGGATGAGCTGCGCCTCGCAAGATCCCAAATATTTCAAAGAACAAAATTATCTTCTCTCTAACCGGTATGCGAACTGGCATGAAGTCATTGGCCAACGTCCGATTGATTTGGTCATCGTCACTGGCATTAACCGTGGTGGGTTAACTTACAAGGAATTGCGGGAGGAGTACTCGCATTTTTGGAACGAAACGTCGGAACTGTTGACCACTATAAAATATGCAACAAAAGCAGGTAAAATCGGGCACTCCCTTCTGGTTTGTTGGTCTGCTTTTGCAGCCATGAAGCTGTTTAGCGGCGTTGACAAAGGAATTTATGACCGGAAGCTCTTAGGTCTTTTTGAACACCACGTTGCAAAGGCAAACCATCCTCTTCTTCAACAACTGAGCCTACCTTCCCTTCGTGTTCCCCATTCCCGCTTTTCCTATATGGATGAAACGCAGCTACGAGAAGCCATTCATGCTGAAGGCGGAGATGTTTTATTAGAAGGTCCCGGGGGCCCTGCCCTTTGGACACTCCACGATGACCGCATGACCTGTATTATTAACCACCCTGAGTACAGCGAAGACACACTGGAACGCGAATATAAACGGGATAGCTCCATCAACCCTTCGACCGCCCGCCCCTTGCATTACGACCTCAATTCCTCTGAAACTCTGAGAGATTTTGAGGTTTTGCGCGGCTTTTGCCAAAGTTTTTACAAAAACCTTTTGATCCAAGCTGAAGAGCAGAAAAAAGCTCACCGCAAAATATCTGGCAAATCAACCAGCTTTTCAGAGAAATGGCTGCCATTATCCGGCTCTAACTTCTTGCGAAATGGGGAAAAACCCTCTAAATCTTAGGGGTAACCCTATTCTGCAGAGTGTAAAATGACAGCGTGGTCTCCCGAAAGCTGGCGGTCAAAACCCGTTAAGCAACTTCCCTCCTATAATGATGCTCCGGAGCTTTCTGCCGCTGAGGAAGAACTAGGGCGGATGCCTCCCTTGGTTTTTGCTGGAGAAACCCGCGCCCTTAAGGCCCAGTTGGCCGCAGCTTCCCATGGGCAAGCTTTTGTTTTGCAAGGAGGCGACTGCGCCGAAAGTTTTGCCGAGTTCAGTGCAAACAAAATACGCGATACGTTCCGCGTTCTGATGCAAATGGCCGTAGTCATGACTTTTGCCGGATCTGTCCCTGTTGTCAAAATGGGGCGCATGGCAGGACAATTTGCCAAGCCTCGTTCAGAAGACACCGAAACAAGAAACGGCGTGACCCTACCCTCTTACCGTGGCGATATTATCAACGGGTTGGAGTTTACCGCTGCTTCGCGGATGCCGGACCCAAACCGGATGCTTAAAGCCTATCATCAATCTGCGGCCACGTTGAACTTGCTTCGCGCTTTTGCCACAGGGGGATATGCCGATCTTCATCAGGTTCACCGCTGGAACCTTGATTTTATCAAAGACTCCCCGCAAACCGAGCGATACGAGAAACTTGCCGAACGCATTGAGCAGGCCCTTGATTTTATGACGGCTTGCGGGTTCACCAAAGAAAGTGTTCCCCATATTCTGCGGCAGACAGATTTTTTCACCTGTCATGAAGCCTTGCTTCTTCCTTATGAACAGGCCCTCACCCGCATTGATAGCACAACCGGAGATTGGTACGATTGTTCGGGGCATTTGGTCTGGATCGGAGCCCGCACCAATCAGGAAGACCACGCCCAAATTGAGTTTGTTCGGGGTATCAAAAACCCAATTGGCATGAAATGCCCCCCATCTCTTGAACCTGATGCCTTGATCCGCCTGATTGACAAAATCAACCCCGAAAACGAGGCAGGACGACTAACCTTGATCTCGCGCATGGGGGCGGGGAAAGTGTTCGATCACCTTCCCAAACTGGTTCAGGCCACCGAGCGCGAAGGGCGCATTGTGACATGGGTTTGTGACCCTATGCATGGCAATACCACCACATCGCAAAGCGGTTACAAAACCCGCCGCTTTGAAAACATTTTGTCCGAAGTTAAAGACTTCTTCGCCGTTCACAAAGCAGAGGGGAGCAACCCGGGTGGCATTCATGTTGAAATGACTGGACAGAACGTGACGGAATGCACTGGTGGGTTGCAAGAAATCTGCGATGAAAATCTGTCTGACCGTTATCGCACCCATTGTGACCCACGCCTTAACGCCTCACAAGCCTTGGAGTT
>JAGOQV010000004.1 GCA_018063145.1 Alphaproteobacteria bacterium | reverse complement strand
ATCCGTTTGATCCTCGGCATTTGCGTATTTTTCTTTCAGCACAGTTCCCCCCACAGAGAACATGAAACTCTAACTCACGAGTTCATGATACCTCTGAGAGGTTAAAATATCGTTTATTATGAAAATAGTAAACGTGCCGTTAATGATCTATCAAATTGAAGATATATTCGGCAGATTCCCTGTCCTTCGCCCCTGTGTTAATTGACCCCATGTACTATCTTAACATCAATAGTTGATAAATATCAACTGTTGATGTTGGGGTATATTTTGAATGGAGCCTGTACCCTGAGACTGCCCCAGCTTTAACATTTTTTTTATAGGCTTCAGGTATCCTTGTCTCAAGGATATCTTATGAACTCCGTTGAAAGCGAACTCTTCTTTATCTACGCAAGAAACCATCTGAAATCACTTCCTTTCGTTGTGGTTCCCGTTTGGGCAGTCTTTTTCTTTTATATTGTTCTTTACGGAGTTCCCCCTATCGATCAAGTGATTATGATAGCTATGGTTACATCGCTTGGGATTTTTGGCGTTGTCCAGCAAGGACTCTTGTATCGCGAAATTGTTGATATCTATGGTGACCAGAAGGGATTTTTTAAGAAATCCCAATGCATTCCTCAAAAGAAGTTATTTGAAGCCGCCGTATATAAAACCGTGTCGTTGCTGGCGTTGCTGTGTGTTATATTCAACTTTGCAGTCGGGGTTGGAAACTTTTTTGATTTGGTTCTCGGGTATCTGGTTTCTTCCTTCCTGCTCATCATATTTTCTTCTTTGAGTTCGGCCTGTTGGAGGCTTTTTGTCCTTGAAGTTCTGATTATCTCTGGTGTCAGTTTTATTTCTGCTCTCTCTAATCTGCAGTTTCTAGAAAATTTATACGTTCTTCCCCTGCTCGTACTTATCACTGTTATTTCCCTCTGGCTTGGCCATAGAAATTCGAGCACAGCAAAGACTATTATTAATCAGAAACAACAGCTAGAGAATACAGCCAAACTGGCTTTGGTTGCCGAGCGTGCCAAAGCAGAGTTAATGGCGACAGTTTCTCACGAGATCCGAACCCCCCTTAACGGTATCATGGGCATGATACAGATGTTGCGGAGTGCTGATCTTCCTCCTGACGAGAAAGATTCAATCGAAGTTATGTATGTCTGTTCCAATACTCTTTTGAATACCATCAATGACGTCCTTGATTATTCAAAGATAGAGGCAGGAAAGTTTCTTATTGATAGGACAAGCTTCGACTTATCCTATCTTTTAGACACCGTATATAAACTCATGCTTGGCAAAGCTTCACAAAAAAACCTGAGCTTGAAGGTAATAGTTGAGCCGGATGTTGGGCAGTTTATCTATGGGGATCAGAACCGAATTCAACAAGTTCTAACCAATCTTGTCAGCAATGCCATAAAATTCACAGAAACTGGCGGGGTTTCTATTTCTGTTTCAAGAAAAGAAGACAACAAAGACATTCTCTTGGTTGAGGTCAAAGACACAGGACCGGGACTAAGCAACGAGGTCCGCTCAAAGCTATTTAACGATTTTGTTCAAGCTAGTTCTTCTACGGCAAAAACACATGGGGGTACCGGGTTAGGCCTCTCAATTTCTAGAAAACTGACCCAACTTATGGGAGGCCGGATAGGCGTAGAAAGTGCAAAAGGAAAAGGAAGCAATTTCTGGTTCGAAATTCCTTATGTTGTGGGGGTACAGGCCTTCGAATCCAAGTTCACACAAAAGACATCTATCAAAAAGCTTGAGGCCAAGATCCTTATCGCAGAAGACAACGCCATCAACCAGACACTCCTAGTAAAGTTTCTTGCTAAGCTTGGAGCCGGATTTGATATTGCCCAAAATGGACGCGAGGCAGTTGATCTTTTCAAAAAAGAAAAATATGACCTTATCCTTATGGACATGGAAATGCCGATTTTATCAGGAATCGAGGCAACAAAAGAAATTCGTGGGTCAAGAAAGCGCGGCGCAAAAACGATCCCTATCATAGGACTAACTGGAAATGTTTTGCAAAAACACATTGAACAGTGTCTATCTTCTGGCATGACCGATCATATTGCTAAACCCATTGATTTGGATATTTTAACTGAGAAAATTGCATCATATCTTCCCAAGCCAAACGTAGAGGTATACGCATCTTATTCTAAAAATACGACAGACAATGGCCGAATAGGAGAGCTCAGGCAACTAATGGGGCAAGAGTACGCTGAGAAATTCGTTAAAGATGCTGAAAAAAACTTGGTCAGTATGTTAGAGAAGGTTGAGCAAGCTGCTGAGAAAGATGATATTGAGCAAATTAGAATATTGGCTCACGATATAAAAGGGGTGGCCGGAACAATAGACCTTGATTTTGTTTCTCGGATTGCTGAATCCCTTGAAGAAAAAGCAACACTTCGCCAGATTGCCTCCCTATCAGAAATCAATCAGATTGTTCGAGAGATGAAAACCCACATCCCAGAATCTATAGCATAGCGCATAGCAGAGAGGACTTACTTCTCATCACCCATTTTGAGGGCGGCGATGAAGGCACTTTGCGGAATCTCAACATTGCCAAATTGCCGCATCTTTTTCTTCCCTTCCTTCTGCTTGTCCAGCAGCTTGCGCTTTCTCGTGACGTCTCCCCCATAACACTTGGCGGTTACATCCTTACGCATAGCGGAAAGGTCTTCGCGGGCAATAATTTTACCGCCCAAGGCGGCCTGAACCGCAATTTTGAACAATTGGCGGGGAATGAGATCTTTCAAGCGTTCGCAAAGTTGACGACCACGCCGTTCGGCTTGGGACCGGTGAACAATCATCGCAAGCGCGTCAACAGGTTCAAGGTTAACCAAAATCTCCATCTTGACCAAATCGCCTTGGCGAAAGTCTTCAAGGTGATAATCAAAGCTGGCATAACCCCGCGAAATGGATTTAAGCCGATCATAAAAATCAAACACAACTTCGTTAAGAGGCAAAAGGTATTCGAGCATTGCTCTCGCCCCAACATAGGACAAGTTGATTTGAGAGCCGCGCCGTTCTTCACAAAGTTTGAGCAAGCCCCCAACATATTCGTCAGGCGTAAGAATTGTGGCTTTGATCCACGGCTCTTCGATTTTGCTGATCCGCTGCGGCTCCGGCATATCCACCGGATTGTAGATGTCTTGAACTGTCCCATCGGTACGGGTGATCTTGTAAACCACGCTTGGCGCAGTCGGGATAAGGTCGAGGTTAAATTCCCGCTCAAGCCGCTCTTGGATGATTTCCATGTGCAAGAGACCAAGAAACCCACAGCGGAACCCCATGCCCAGAGCCTGAGAACTTTCCTGTTCGTAGTGAAGAGACGCATCATTCAAGGCAAGTTTGCCAAGGCATTCGCGCAGCTTCTCAAACTCAGAGGAATCAATGGGAAAGAGCGAACAAAACACCATAGGAATCGAAGGTTTGAACCCGGGCAAAGGAACGACTTTGTCGGCCAACCGCTCATCGGTAATGGTATCTCCGACTTTGGTCTCAGAAATATCCTTGATTGCGGCTGTGATAAACCCCATCTCGCCGGTTTTAAGCTCGTCCAACAAAACGTGTTTTGGAGAAAAAATCCCCACGCGGTCAACTTCACGCGTAGCTCCGGTGTTCATAAAGCGGATTTTTTGGCCCTTACGCAGCGTGCCATCTATAACCCGAACCAGAATAACCACACCCAGATAAGCATCATACCATGAGTCAACCAGCAAGGCTTTGGTTGGAGCTTCCGGATCACCCGATGGGGCTGGGAGCCGCTTGGCAATTGCCTCTAACAAGTCTTTGATATTGAGTCCAGTTTTCCCCGAAACGCACACTGCATCCGAAGCATCAATGCCAATCACATCCTCGATCTGGTCTCTGACCCGTTCAACATCAGCGGCAGGAAGATCAATTTTGTTAATGACTGGAATAATTTCGTGGTGGTTATCAATCGCCTGATAGACATTGGCCAGAGTTTGCGCCTCTACCCCTTGGGTCGAATCAACAATCAACAAAGACCCTTCACAAGAAGCCAGCGAGCGCGAAACTTCATAGGCAAAATCAACGTGCCCGGGCGTATCCATCAAATTATATTGATAAGTCTCGCCATCATCGGCGGTGTAGTTCAGGCGCACAGTCTGGGCCTTAATGGTAATTCCGCGTTCACGCTCAATATCCATGTTATCGAGAATCTGTTCTTTCATCTCGCGTTTTTCAAGACCGCCGCAACTTTCGATCAGGCGATCCGCCAGAGTCGATTTTCCGTGGTCAATATGAGCAATAATCGCAAAGTTGCGGATTCGATCTTGGGGTAACTTGGACATAGGCGACTTCTTACGGGGTTATACCCAGAGAATCAACGGTTTTATAGGGAATTGGATATTTTTAACATAAAACACTCAATTCCCACTCCCAACCCTTATTCAGGAACACCCGAATATGTACTAGCCCGAGAGGGTCCCAGTTCAGAAGGTAGCTCGTCAACAATACGTTTTTTCTCGCTGCCTCCACCAAGAATAATAAAATTCTTCTGTTCGCCTCTATCGCTTTCCCCTGAGAATTCTTGAGAATCAGAAGGCTTTGTCGCAGAGCTAGAAATAGAAGAGGTCCGAACAGGCGGAGGGCCATCCATAATAACCAGTGATCGATCATCATCAAGCCTGTCAAAAACAGGTTTATCGTAAATGAATTTTGTGTCCCTGCGATGTGGATTTTTTGCTTTTTCCAAACACTGGGTCATATCCACACCATAGAATTTCGAGACAACAAGAGCCACAGCCGTTTCGACTAGCAACCTTTCTGCCGCATGAAACCCTTCCTGAGCAGTAAATCCACCCCCTACACTGGCAGCAACCTCTTCCCCTTCATCGTAAGTCAAAGTTACATCGCCAGATTGACCATAAATTTGAATACTTACACTTGTCGCGGTTCCAGGAACAATCCGGTTATATTCACTCAGGGCCACATCCAAGGCAATCTGGTTATAATTTCTATCTTTTCCGACACTAAACTCAACCCCGCCGGGCAAAGCCACATCACCGCTAAGGGCTTGAGATTCGGTTGTCCGGTTCAGCTCTGTAAAAGCACCAATAATCTGAACCTGCCGACGTGTTGGCAGCCCCCCTTTGCGCCCCACAATTTGAACATTCGTCGCACCAACCCGATCAACAGCCGTTGTCATCATCATAACCGCATTCTTGGTCAAAAATCCGGATTCGATCGAAGGAGTGGTGTGATCTGTGATGTCAGAAATAAACATATCAATCATAGGCCCACCAGAGGCCTCAATTTTTGCTCCCACACACGCCAAAACCTGAGAGCTTTGGGTCATATTGTACATTGGTTCATTGGCAGGTTTGAAGTCTGCGGCAGTGGGAAGCTCAGAACATCCTGCCATCAGAAAAACTATTCCAGAAATAAAGAGGGATTTTATTGAACCTTGAAAACAATGCATAACGAAACTTCCTTAAAGATACTATCTTAGCCCACCACAATTGATGACCACATCGCTCGTGATGACAACATTAATGTCCACACTCCCATAGATCGGCGTATCTTGTGTAATAGAACCGATACCAATCTCTTGAGGACACCCTCCTGAAATTCTGTCACTATACGAATTCCCTAAGGCATTATCACTCTCAAAAGTATGGTCATATGTGCGTGGAGGGAGTTGTATAGCTAACTCTTTGCTCGTAATCGGACGGAAAAACTCTTGCAAACCATCGTTAACTTTTTGTTGAGCTTGAGAAGGAGAACTCGACAAAGCGAGAGGCAAGACAATCAAAACCCCGAGCAACAACTTCGTATGCCAGACCCACATTGTAACATCGTCTCTATGATTATATTATTTCTTAAGATGAACAGAACCAATATTCAGCCGAGTATCTGCGCCCTTTGAACGAAGGTCAATATCCCCCTTCACAATTACACGAATATGTATATCCCTTACAGGCAAATTTCTCTCAGAGAGAACAGAGCCAATATTAATCTCCGATTGGCTATGATCTAGGGCTTCTTGGTAAATCTCCCCTTCTACTCGCGCATAAGTAGAAACGTTACGAAAGTCATCAGAATGAGCAATATGAGGCAAAAGAAGCAGAATAGCTAAAAATGATAAATCCCGAATCGTCATTTTTGTACAGCTCCTAGAAATCTAGAAATAAAGGGCCCTTGGCCAAGGCTGGCCAAGGGCAAGAAAACGTATATTACCGTTTACCGATAGAGCCGACTCGTGCAGTTGCTTTTGAGCCCTCATAGGCAGCTTGTCTCACGTCCTCAACCGCTCCAAACGCTCTGTTGCCAACAGCATCTCCTTCAGCTGTAATGCTCCCAACTTCGAGCGCAACTTCTGAACCACGAATCGCCTCTTGCTGAACAGCGTTAGAAACGACTCCCGAAGCGTCATTACGAATTGCACTCCTAGCCGAGATGCTCCCCACTTTTAGATCCGCCGAGGAGCCATCCTGAGCACTCTGATAAACATTCTCTGCCGTTCCTCTTGCATAGTTGTTCTGAGCATCCCCATCTACTGCCAAAGAGCCAATCTCAGCGGTTACCTCGGAACGGTTCAGCGCTTCCTGCCGAAGGCTACGAACTTCACCGAAGGTGGTATTCTCAATCATGTCATTCGCAAATGCTACGGAACCGGTAGAAAGAAGAGCCACAACAGCAAGCAAGGCAACTTTAGAAACTTTGGAAGAAACCATGACACACTCCATTTTTCGCTTGATTAAAGATTAACGAGCAATTAACGCCCCCCATCTTTTTAGCTTAAATTTAGTTATGAATAATGTCAATAAAATTTTATGAAAAATTTATTGATCGTCGCCGATGGGCATGGGGCTTATTTTTTAACATATTGTTTACGTTGTTATATTAACATAAGCTCAGAAGCGGTTGAACGAACGGACGATATTTTTGGCAGAAGGAAATCCTCACACTTTATCAGCAAAATTTCAGCAATCGGCTTGCCCTGCTGACTTGCCGATATACGATTCCGGAATTTCGCCTCAGGGACTCAAAATCCCCCTCGACAAGGTTATTGCAACCGCAGCCCCATATGCCGATGTTTTTACGTATGGTGACACAGACCATCACAATATGAACGTGCGCGGAGAGATGAGAAAGCCAGAGAATTTAGCCGCCCTCAAACAGTCTGGGTTTACTGATATTGGTTTTGAAACATCAAAAGGTCTTCAAGCGTGGAACAATGCTTACGTTGATGGGGGGTTAGGCCGAGATGAGTTTAAGACACAAATTGCTCCAGCCTTGATGGCGGCAACAGGAAACGAAAAAGGTGAATGGACAAAGCAGATTTTAGATACAGCCGAGTTCGCCAAAGCCAACGAAATGAATCTTCATTTTGCTGACCCAAATAACGGCAGGCTTGCCTGTGATGCCGCCATGTCTGCCGAAGAATGTGACATTGCCGAAACCAAAGCCCGTTATCAAGACACTCAGCTTTCTGCCGACCACGCCGCCCGCCTTGCCGAACCTGCGGCAGATAACCAGCAAAGAAAAATATTTCAGATTTACGGCTCGGCCCATTACTCCGTCGATAACGGATCCCGAGAAGGTATTGGTGGGCGAATGGTCAAAATGGATGTATATGCCAGCCGCGCCGATTATGAGAGCGATAAAACAATCCTCAAAGAGGAAAATGACCGCGGTGTCATGGTGGGCGAGATCAAACCAGAACTCGTTTATCTACTGGATAGCGGCACTCTCCACACAACTTGTGCCACGCCCCCAGCCCTAGCCGCTGATCTGGAACAGGCAGCAGCCCAGTCGCCCCCAGCTTTCAAAAACGAACCCTCCACAAAAAAACTGGAAGTTTCTTCTCTCTCGCGCTAAAAACAGACTATGTTTTTGCTCTTGAAAAGATTCCTTGGCCGCCTGATTTTGGGGTGGATCATGTCGCTGTTGGTTTTTATGATCCAGCGCGCCGTGAAAAGAATGGCTATGTCCTCTCCGCACACAGCCCCCCCGAATCATTCACCAACCCACGCACAGCAACCATCTTCCCCTCCTCTTTCACACGGCTTTTCCTCGAAACCGTCTGGGCAGAATATTGTGGTCCGCGATGCTCTGTGGCAGGGAATGCCAGAGAAAGATTTGCTCGCAGCCTATGGCCCCCCTGTCTCGCGCAGCTCAAAAACCGCCAGTTGTGAAGTCTGGACCTATCCTTCGGCAGACTCCTGCTTGAGCGTCACGCTTGAAAGCGGAAAAGTTCTGAATTGGACAGATTAGGATTTTTACCTCCACCCTCTCCTTTTTTCTTCACTTTTTTAATATTTCTCGCGTAGCATAAAGGGAGGAAGGGATTATAGGAACGCCGATGCTGGACGATGATGCGTGGGTCAGAGGGGAAACTCAGAGATTTCATACTCTTAGAAATTCCTTGCACCATATGGCCTCCATGCAGAAGGTTCTCCACGATGTCTTTGTAGAAGTGGTGAAATCTGATTCTTGGTCGTTTTTCGCAATCCGGCAATTAAGAGAGTACCACGAGCCTGCAAACTGGGATTTTCTCACCAGAAACTCAAGTCATGCAGATGATATTTTACAACACCACAAAGAACGGATTGAAGGACACGCGCAAGGCCTCGCCAAGGAACTGCTTGGAAATGTTGCGGGAACATTAGGAGAAGCCAATGGGGAGATCCTGAAACAAACTCCCAAAGCGTGGAAAGAGATAGAAAGCGTTCTGGTCAAGGCCTCTGATGTTGTACAAGACCATAAAGTCTCCAATCCCGCCCTCCATTCAGGTATTCAAGGCAGTTTGTTGCATTTGAAATCAATGATTGACGACGGCACGCCTTTACCCGAACTGGGCCATCGCGCCCTAAAAAGAACTCTTCCAGAGAATAGTGAGGGACGCCGATCCCGCTACCACTTGGCCGAGCATTGGACGGGACTCAGCAATGCTCAATTGGCTTTCATGAAAACCGTTTTGGCTCTTGATTATGGGGAATGGAAAGAAAAGCCAGAACAGGTAAAGACAAAACTCCCAGACCTTCTTCTTGATGTCACCTTCCTTCAACAAGAATTCGTGGTGACCGAAGCTCAAGCCGATCGTGATTTGAGAACCGCTCAAGACACGCTCTACCACGCATAAACCCTCTAATTCTTGTAAAATATTTCACCCGCCACCTTATCCAAAAGGGGCGGGTGAAAGAAAGATCCCTTACCGTTCGGACCCTAGTTGGTCAGATGGATATTTGACAACTCCCGACTGATTCTGTCGAACGCATCCAGAAGATTGGCCTGACTCGGCGCGTCATAATACTTACTGGCATCAGACGCGCAGTTCCGAAAGTAATTTTTAGTAGCCGCGTTAATCCCAGAGGTAAAGGTGATGGTATAAATTGTTATTCCATCCGCCTTCATATTTTCGCAGGTTGCCGCAAGTTTGACATCAAGATCATGGTCCGTCAGTCTTAGATTACTCCACGGTCCATAAGCACTATAGGTGTCACCAATATTGTTATCACCATCTGTCATCAACAAAGCAACTTTCTTGGTTTTAACCTCGCCCCAAGCTGCTCCCTCACGGAAAGGCGCCTCAGGTGACAGGACACGGTATCCCCAAACCATTCCCAGGTTGCTGAGCGTGTTGCCACTTGCCTGAAGGCCAGTGATGCGCGACTGGATGGTTGACTTCATGCCCGTCAAAGGAAGAATGTAGGACTTGTTGCAACCGTTGTTCGGCGAGTTCCCCGGAGTATAGCGATACATATCCCACTTCCAAGTACTGGTAGAGTTTTGTGTGTCCTGTGGCGTAGAACGCGCCAAAACACAACCCCACCACTGGGAAGATTGAGATTGATTAAAGCTCCGGTTGTTTGGGTTGTTAACAAAAGCCGTGTCGTAAGTCGTTCCGTTCGGGTTTTTGCCAAGACCATACGGGCCAACATTAACCGCCGTCGCAAAAGGAACAATCCCAATCTTGACCAAACTAGAACAAGTCGTGTTCGGGCAAAGTTTATTTAAGAAGTTTGTTGCCGCAGTCCGTAATGTTCCAATATTATTATTCGTGGACATGGACCCTGTAACATCCAGAACCAAAGCCACTTCGAGTCCCAAAACTTCACGCGTAACTGTGGCCGAAGAGGTCACAGTAATCGTATCAATTCCCATGAACCTCCCAAAAGTCGTGTCGTAATCAGCCTGAGCGGTCACCGTCATGTTCTGTCCGCTCACCGTCACCGTCAGGCCATAAGTTGCACCAATCTTCTCTTCCGGATAGTTCTGGTTAAAGAAACTCGTGACCTTGGCGGTGGCGTTTGTTCCCCCCATTGCAGCGGCGGCCAAGGCTGCCGCATCAATCGCGTGGGAAAGACGCTGTTTCACCATATAAGCATTGGCCACATCAATAGCCATCCCCGCCGAGCCTACCACCACAGGGATAATCAGCGCGAAAACAACAGCGGTCGCCCCCAATGTTTCCCGAAAATAACGACTCCATTTATTTTTCATCATGATATGATCTCCCATAAATTTCTATTACCCCGCCCAAGTTACCGTAGGTGTCCGCCGCCCACGAGCAAAAGCCACTTCTTCAAGATTAAATCCCCCTAGGAAAAAATGAGAAAAAAGAGGCAAGTAACTGTACCGAACCGTCACAATAATCATACCCTCCCCTGAAGGAGAAAGCCCCGATACGCTTTGAACAGCATCATCATTGGGCGGCATATCAACCGTTTCCCGCCACAAGATAACCGGCTGCTGAGCGGCATCAAACTGCACACTAACCACATCAATCCCAAACCCATTCAAAGAATACGGTTCGAAGGCAAGTTTGGCTCCTTCGATAATGTCATTGATACCAGCCGTGTCCATGGTCCGGTTGCGCGAAACCAAATCAGCGGCAATCTGAGACGAGGTGATGGTTTTCTGAGACAAAGTAATCCCGTTACCAAGATCAAAAACCCCCATTAGCAAGGTCAGCATTGACGGCAGGAGCATGGCCGCTTCAATCAAAGCCGTTCCATCCTCGTTCTTAGTCCAAGACCGTACAGCGTGCGCTGTATAAAACCAATCAATCGCGATCATAGGTCATTCACCACTTGTTCAACATCGTAGGGCTCTGTCTCTAAAACCACGGTTGAGACGAGCAACTTGCTGTTATTCGGGCCATCCGCCAGCAAACTACCCACCAGCGGAGTTAACATAGGGTAACGATACACCGTACGTATTAATATAACGTCATCAACCCCCCCCGGATCAAACCCTTGCGCAAGAAGGTTTCCATCGTCGTCAAACGTAGCGGGAAAACTAGCAAAGTCAGAGAAAGACCCCATTCGCACCACTTCGTACTGGATATTATCGCAGTTTAACAAAGCATTCGTTCTTTGGCAGAGCATATCACGGAACATTTGCTCAGGGTCCCCGTTCGTTTGCTGGACTTGTCCAGTACGGATCAAACGCGCAGCATCGTTGGTCGCCCCCAAAAGCGTATTGGTGGCCGCAAACATCAAAGAAAGCTCAATGATCCCAACCAAAAGAAACGTAAAAGGAGCCGCAACCAACGCAAACTCAACAGCGGTTGCCCCGTCCGTATTGCCTATCCAGTTTTTCATCCACCCAACCATTTTGTTTTTTATGTTTCTTTTACTTATAATTGTCCCAAATCACGCCCATTTTGCGGGCATAAAAAAACATACCTAAACGGTATGCCCTTACCTTCCATAATCATACCACCCTTAAAGCTAACTCTGCCTTAAGAAAGGGTAAAACTTGAAATGAATCTTATTTTATTCTTTGGATTCAATTGGGAAACCTGCCGGATCAAGCGGCAAATCTCCAGTCACTTCAGGCCCCCAACGAACCACCATACCCTCTTGGAATTTTTGAATCTCTTCCAGCCGTTTTTTTCCCCGCTGAACCATAAACCCCGCAACCGTGTTGGTGACAGCCCACTCGATCATATACCCAATTCCCGCCGCTGCGTACATAACCACAATTGTTGTGGGATTAGACAAAATTTGCATAGCGTTTTCAAATTTATGCCCCTGTTCAACCAATTTAAACCAGTACGGAAAACATCCAGCAAGATTCAAAAAACCAACTGTAAAAACCTTAGTTCGGGCTTTGCTTCGGTCAACCAGACGAGCCCCAATTGTCGGCAACATACCGACAAACAGCAAGACCGTTGTCGGTAAAAACACGACAGCCGTAACAAAGAAAATGACCAACAATAGCTGTCCATGCCATCCGAGTTTTTTAGACTTTTTGGCCACTAGAAAGCCCCTCCACCAGAAGAAGAATATTTTATAATCAGAAAGAGAAAGATAATGATGCCGGCAATAACCCCAGAAACCAGAGATGCCATTTGCCGCCCTGTATCAAAACCAAACTTTGGATCATGTTCCAGCGCATCTTCAAGATAAAAAAATTCCTTTTTAAGAGCCTGATATTGTTTCATTGCCTGAACAAAGTTCCGCATATCAGCCTGTAGAACCTGATAGTTATCAAATAAAGATTCAATCTTGGACAAATCTCCCTTATCGCGAAGCTTCTGGAGTTGGTCCTTAACCTTCTTACGCTCTTCACGATCATGAAACCGATCAGCAAGAACCCCCAATTGTTCCGACACCCAAGCCGAAACGCCAGGTACAGCAGAAAGTTTTGCACGTTTCTGAATGCCCGCCAAAACACGAAGAGTTCCCGACGCCTGACGGAACTTTTCTTCTGCATTAAGATCAGGAACATAAGGATCAATAATCGCCTTATCTCGAACCGATAAGAAAGCGATGATGTGTCGATCAAAAAATCCGTTTGGCCGGTTTGGGGCATGAGAAATTTTCTCGAACGCCATCAACAAATCCTCCGGCGTCCGCACATAATACTGTAAAAGTTTTTCGCTCAAACACGGCGCATCAGGGGAAAGATAGTACACGCAGCGTTCAAGCCCATAACCAACCACATTCTGACGAAGAAAATTCCGGCACATCTCGATTCTCGTCACAATATCTCCGCAATCAATCCCATGAAGCAGGGCATACTTGGCCCAAAAAGCAACCATGTTTCCCTGTAGTTGCTCAACATAGGGAGACAAATCCTTCTTCGTCAGAACAGCATTGACCAGCATCCTACCCAAAGCTTCAGGAAAAAACTTCAACCCACGATACATCAACGGCAAAGTAGGTTTCAAAGCCGGAGCTACTTGCGCGGCCAAACGATCCGCATAAACCCCGCTTGTTCCTTGCTGTTTGGCTAGTTCCACAGCCTCCTCGAAACGAACCTCCGTCTCTTTATCCTGCAAGGACCTATTCAGCCAAAGAAAAAGCTCTCCCCCCTCAATCAAGGGAACCGCAGCAGAAGGTTCCTGAGGAAGACTTATAGCCAAGGAGGAAGGCCGCAAAAACTTTTGTGAAAGAAAATCAATAGGCCGCGAAGCTTTATTGATTACCACCAAGCCTTGTTTGGGATTAACACGACGACCATCCATCCAAACCAAAACATCATCAATTGTCCATCGCTGTGGAGCGTCATCATTCAACAATCCGCGCAGCAGTTCCAAAATCGTTGCCGGAAGACGATCTTTGCTAATCAACGAAGCAAAACTGCCATGATCTATTTTATGAAGGACAATTTCCTCATCACTCAACCCCTCCATCGGATCATGCTGGCGCACCAAAACTGCAAGAAGAACCCCGAAAGAATACATATCATCTTCGAAATTTCCTTGGCCACGACCAAGAGGCGAAGCCACACCCCGTTCAATCGTTTCATACAGGACAGGTTGAAAATACCTAGGCGGCGAGGCTAACATCTCACCCATCATGCACTTCTCAAGCCCGTTTCCCTGCCCGTCATACAAATTCTGCAAACGAATATTACCATGCACAAGGGCAGAATCACGCAACCCCTTGAGTAAGGACACTAAGTTCCGAACAGCGGTATTGATAACATAATCAACCTTCAGCCCCAAACCAGCCCTATTGTCTGCTGAGGCAATCGGCTTTCCAAGTTTGTTTTCGTAAACAAAGACGAACCGTTCTTGATTTTCCAATGGCCAAAAAACTGTTCCAAAACCCACCAATTTCGGCAAAAAGGGTGTATTGATCGAATAATATTTTACCGCCAGTTGGGGCTGAGGAACCAAGCCCCGTTCACAGATTAAAGCAAAGGATGGAGTTCCGTCCTTTGCCTTAGCCGAGAAGGCTTTAAGCGTTTCTTGATCAAGATGCCCCAATCTCTGATCCGGATAAATCTCCAGCTCCCCCTTGAGAAAAACAGGAGGGATCCCCTTCCCTGCGGCAGGAGGGGAATCAGGTGCGGGGGCAGCTCCCCCTTCAGCAGGTTTTTCTGGCTCGGCCATGTTTATTTTTCAGAGAGAGGCTCAAAAGAAATCAATCGCGCTACTGCAGCCTAGATGTAGAATC
Source organism: Alphaproteobacteria bacterium (assembly GCA_018063145.1). GTDB lineage: Bacteria > Pseudomonadota > Alphaproteobacteria > Micavibrionales > Micavibrionaceae > UBA1573. The sequence goes on along the minus strand of JAGOQV010000004.1, from coordinate 26,455 downwards.
TAGCCGCGAATCATAACTGTTTGCCGCGATAATGTAAATTGGCCTAGCTAAAGAAGGGGTCCTGAACCAAAATCGCGTCCTCCCGTTCAGGGCTAGTAGAGAGAATGGTCACAGGTGTTTCCACCAATTCCTCAAGCCGCTTGACGTATTTGACCGCTTCGGCGGGAAGTTGCCCCCAGCTCCGCGCTCCACGAGTGGTTTCAGACCAACCAGAGAAAGTTTCGTAAATCGGAACCACGCGGGCTTGATCAATTTGTGAGGCCGGAAAATAATCTAGAATCTTACCATCCAATTCATACCCAACGCAGACTTTAATTTCCTCGAACCCGTCTAAGACATCCAGCTTGGTCATTGCCAGCCCGTCAATACCCGCCAGCTTGGCCGCTTGACGAACCATAACCGCATCGAACCACCCACACCGCCGCTTGCGGCCCGTAACCGTTCCAAATTCGCGCCCACGTTGGCCTATTTTTTCGCCGACATCATTGATTTGCTCGGTTGGAAAGGGACCTGTACCAACCCGTGTTGTATAGGCTTTACAAATGCCGAGAACATAATGAACAGCTTTCGGGCCAACCCCAGATCCAATCGATGCCTGTGCAGCAACCGTGTTGGAAGAGGTAACAAACGGATAAGTTCCGTGGTCAACATCCAGCATCAAACCCTGCGCCCCTTCGAAGAGTATTTTTTTTCCAGCGTGACGCGCCTCATCTAAAATTTTCCAGACTGGTGCCGCATAGGGAAGAATCTTCGGCGCAACTGCCATGACATCGTCATACAAACCATCAGAAGAAACGGTCTCTGCCCCAAGACCTCTGAGGAGAGCATTGTGGTAGATCAGCAAATGATCCAGCTTTTCCCTGACCAATTCAGGGTGCCTCAAATCACACACCCGCAATCCACGCCGCGCCACTTTATCCTCATAGGCTGGGCCGATTCCACGTCCAGTTGTTCCGATCATACCCTTGCCCCGCGCTGCTTCAAGAGCTGCATCCAAGGCTTTATGAACAGGAAGAATAAGATGGGCATTGTCAGCCAGCTTCAAAGACTCTGGACCAACAACCACACCTTTGGCTCGTACAGATTCAATTTCATCAAGCAATGCCCACGGATTGACAACCACGCCATTCCCGATGATCGATAGTTTTCCTGAGCGTACAATTCCAGATGGCAACAAGCTCAGTTTGTATTCTACCCCATCAATAACCAAGGTATGTCCTGCATTATGGCCCCCTTGAAAACGTACCACGACGTCAGCGCGGCTAGAGAGCCAATCAACAATCTTCCCTTTTCCTTCATCACCCCATTGGGCTCCGATAACTGCTACATTGGCCATTGAATAAATTTCCCTGTTGTTGGTATTAGAAGTATAAGCTAGCTAACTGGCTACTTTTTCAATTGTTTGACACACATCCTCGACTACTTTTTCGACTAAGGTACAATCATCTCCTTCGGCCATCACACGGATAACGGGTTCCGTCCCCGAAGCCCGCACCAGCAGTCTCCCTCCGCCTGCTAAAGAAGCCTCTGCCGCGGCAATAACCTTTTTGACTTTTTCATCTTCAAGCGGTTTGAAACCTTTGACGAAATGGACATTTTTAAGAACCTGTGAAGCAGGCGTAAAGACATTCAAGGCAACACTCGCTTTTTCTCCCCTTTCCTTGATGATGGAAAGGACATGAAGAGCCGTAAGCAAGCCATCCCCCGTTGTTCCGAAGTCTGAGAGAATCATATGGCCTGACTGCTCTCCGCCAAGATTATATCCCCCTTCGCGCATTTTCTCGACAACATAGCGGTCCCCAACAGCGGTTCGAACCAGATCGACTCCGATGGTTTTCAGGTAGCGTTCAAGTCCCAGATTAGACATGACTGTGGCGACAACCGCTCCACCGCGCAAAGTCCCTTTTTCCTTCATGCTTCCTGCCAAAAGGCCAAGAAGTTGATCCCCATCAATCCGGCATCCTCTTTCATCAACCATGATGAGGCGATCCGCGTCACCATCTAGAGCAATTCCCAAATCCGCACCATGTTCCACCACGGATTTTTGAATCATCTCCGTTGATGTGGCTCCACATCCGTCATTGATATTTTTCCCGTTGGGGGATACGCCGATGGAAATCACATCTGCCTCTAACTCCCACAAGGCTGCCGGAGCCGCCCGATAGGCCGCGCCGTTAGCGCAATCCACCACGATTTTCAGCCCTTCAAGAGTCTGACCTCTTGGAAAACTGGCTTTCACATACTCAATATACCGCCCCAAAGAATCATCTAGGCGGCTGGCCCTTCCCAGCTTGTCAGGAGAGGTCAGATTATCCATGAGATCAGGGCGATCCATCCATTCTTCAATCGCAAGCTCAAGGCTATCAGCGAGCTTGTATCCATCCGGACCAAAGAGCTTGATTCCATTATCTTGATAAGGGTTATGCGAGGCCGAAATGACCACCCCTATATCCGCCCGCAGAGAACGAGTCAAAACCGCAACAGCTGGAGTCGGCATGGGGCCCGTTAAAACAACATCCATTCCCATGGACAAAAACCCCGAGGCAAGAGCTTGTTCAAGGAAGTAACAAGACAACCGCGTGTCCTTCCCGATGACCACACGGCTCAGAGTATTTCCTACCCCTTCGCGTTTCAAAACGCGTGCCGTCGCCATTGCGACTCTAAGAGCAACTTCGGCGGTCATTGGATAAGTGTTCGCCCGCCCGCGAATACCATCAGTTCCAAAATATTTTCGTGTCATAGGACCAAGGTTTTAGGGGAGGCTCCCGCTGAAGTAAAAGGAAATCATTCCCCTCCTTATTATTTTTTAATATGTATAATATCTGACAATTCTGTCTCTTGGCTTTTTATGTTAGGATCGCCACCGGACTCTTCCAAAAGACCGCCAAAGGATCACCAACGCCATGCTGACTATCTATGCCCGTGAGGGAGGTTCCCTAACCTCTTGCATCATCGAACCAAACACACTGTTTCCGGAGAATCCTGTCTGGGTTGATGTTTACGCCCCCACACAGGAAGAAGAATCCCTTTTGCAGGAACAGTTAAAAGTTGACATCCCGACCGGAGAGGAAATCTGGAAAAATGACGTCCTCAGTCGCCTGCACAGTGAGGATGGGGTTTCTTATATGTATGCCTCAATTATCACGAAGATGGATACACCCTATCCCAAAACCAGCCCCATTACTTTTATTCTTGCCCCCAATTTTCTGGTGACCATTCGCAACATCAACCCAACCTCGTTCAAGAACTTTTCCACTCGCATCCTCCGTTCCCCTCAAACTTTCTTAAGCGGACCAGATGTTCTCGAAGGCCTCATGGAAGATGTGATTACCCGCGTTGCTCATAATTCCGAAGTCGTTGTCCAAGAACTCGACTCTCTCTCCCATAAAATTTTTGGGTCTGATCCCTCTTCCGAATTTCAAAAAAATCCGTCTTTGGTCATGAAGGATACTCTGCGCAGCCTTGGGGCGTGTGCTGACCTTAATTCGCAGATTAACGAAAGTTTGCACAGCATTAGCCGCTTGCTCTCCTTTTTTCGTGAAACAAACGGTGTCAACCAGACTCTCAAAGCCAAGATCAATATCTTAATCACCGACAGCAAGGCCTTAACCGAGCAAAGTGCCTTTCTCTCCGATAAAGTCACGTTTCAACTTGATGCTACGCTGGGCATGATTAACGTCGAACAAAATATGATTATCAAGATTTTTTCGGTCGTTGCGGTCTTCTTTCTACCTCCAACGCTGGTTTCCAGTATCTACGGCATGAACTTCCACCATATGCCTGAACTAGAGTGGGAGATTGGCTATCCTGTTGCCATCTTCCTCATGCTATTATGCGCTGTTGGCCCTTTCATTTTCTTCCGCAAACGCGGATGGTTGTAGAGAAAGCCACAGATCAGTTCCTGATAAGAAAGTCAGAAACTTTCCCCGTTTTGACATCAACTATTTTAATCTGGTGATGGTTGGTATCGGCCACATAAGCAGAATTGCCTTGTACCCAGATCGATCCGGGCTCACTGATCGTTCCTTCGGGCAAGGTTAAAGTTGAGATAGTTTTTGTGCCCACGTCATAAATACGCAGTGCATTGTTGTAAGTATCTGCCACATAAACTTTTTGTTCACTGGCAAACAAACCTTGTGGGTGTTGCAACTGCGCCTCGGGATATTTTCCGTCCTTGTGTCCGAAATCAAACAGACCCGTTCCGATCAGTGTTTCTACCTTTCCGTTCCGCAGAACACGCAAGGCTGAGCTTTCAGCATCGACAAAGTAAATCACTCCCGCGCTGGTAATGGAGAGTCCGCTCGGCTGAGCCAATTCAGACTCCTTTGCTTCCCCATCCGCAATGTCCTCGCGTCCGTTCCCTGCCAAAAGAGTAAGCTTTTTAGTTTCATCATCGTAAAGTCCCAACTGGTGAGTGCCGGCCAAGGCAACGGCAAACTGGGTTTTTCGTTGGTCGGGAATAAAAGCAACATCCCACGGAGAGGCCAAATCTATCTCCGCGCTGAACCTCCCCAAGATATTGTGTGTAAACCCTCGCTTGCCTGTTCCTACCAAGGTCGTCACTTGCCCCGTTTCAAGGTTAATCTCGCGCAAGGCATGGTTTCCTGTATCGGCCACAATGATTCTCTTCCCGAAAGGTTCCATCCCGCGAGGATTGTTAAATTCTGCTGTTTTAATATCACCGTCCTTGAACCCACGCACGCCAGAACCAAGAATCGTTTTTATTTTCCCATCCGGCGCAACCACCAACAACCGATTGTGACCAGAATCAGCAATCAAAAAGTCATCGCCCATCGGTTTGATCCGCGAAGGAAACGACAGGATAGATTGATTGGTATCCAAGGCCACCAAAGACTCCAGAGAGTTTTTGGCCGTCACCAGATCAATGTTTTTCTGCACATCTTTTTCTATCTCATCCCGATGACCTTCGCCGGAATAGCGAGCCAATTCCTTGCCATCGGGACCCAAAAGCACCAACGTAGGCCACGCCCTCACCCCAAATGATTTCCAAATCGCAAAATCGGAATCGTTGACAACCGGATGCTTAAGACCAAATCGCTGAGCCGCAGCCAAGATGCGTTCACTTCCCTGCTCACCCTGAAACTTCGCCGAGTGCACACCGATAATGAGCAAAGATTCTCCGAATTTGTGTTCAAGATACTCTAGGTCAGGAATGACTTGCATACAGTTGATGCAACCATAGGTCCAAAAATCGACCAGAACCATTCGCCCTTTCATATCTTCTGCCGTTATAGGGCGGGTCACGTTCAACCACCCCCCGACTCCACCACTCGCAAGGCGGTCAAAACTGCTCGCCGCAAACCCCGCCGTCACAAATGAAAACATAAAGACCACCGCTGCAAGAAGCAGCCCTCCACGAAAACCATTTCTCATCCTAAACCTCTTTGGAATCTTATCTAGCTCACTTCGTTCGCAAAGAAAGCAAAAAACATGACACTTTACATATGGCCTGTTCCTTGTTATATCCTTCTCTCCCAAATAAAGCCAGAGAGACAGAAAGACTTCCATGCCTCCCTCCCCGCCGTCCGTCAGTTGGTCACACCAGTTTACTCTGGTTGCCTCTCCCTTACAGCCTGCTTTAGAAAGAACACCGCTTGAAACCTTTATTGAAGGATTAAGCGCGGGAAGAGAAGCTTCTCCTGAAGACCTACGAGCCGCTTTCGACACCTGTTTGAACCAATTGAACAAAGGAAGCTATTACGGCCATCTGGCTTGTCAAATTTTGCAATACGCAGCAACTTCCTTTGCGGAGACTTGCGCCTTATCCGATGACCAGATCAACCAGCTGAAGGAATATTTCACAAAAAATCTAACCTATGAATCGACGCGGAAGGGAGAAAAATCGGTGCGGAATAACGATGGGTCATTTGTCGAACACACACGCAGCACTGCTGCGTATTTTTTGCTTTTTATCAATGATATTGTACGAGATCTAGACACTAAACAAAACTCTGCGGATCAACATCTACTTGCACGCGAACCACTGATGGAATTTTGAACGCTCCCAGCCATTCCCCCATCAGTTTCTGGAGATTGATGTTTTTTTCGGCCTGCACCAACAGTCTTTGCCGGTATTTCCCGCGAATACGGTACATTTGCGCAGGAGCTGGGCCAAGAATCCTGACACCTTCTATCATTGGCGCACCACGACCAATTTGCTCCGCCAGTTCTGCTGTTTGCCGCTCATTAGCCCCTGAAACAATCACAGCGGCAAGACGCGAAAAGGGAGGCATATGCGCCCGCTGCCGCTCGGCACTCTCGGCGCGCAGAAATTGATCGCGGTCGTCTTCAGCCAGCATCTGCATCACACGCTGCTCGGGATTATATGTTTGAAGATACACCCGCCCTTTGAGAGCTTCGCGTCCAGCACGGCCCGCTACTTGGTGAAGCAATTGGAAGGACCGCTCGGTTGCCCGCAAATCTCCACCACTAAGGCCCAAATCCGCATCGACAATTCCAACGCAGGTCAGGTTGGGAAAGTGATGTCCTTTAGCAATAATCTGAGTTCCGATAATAATATCAATCTCACCATTCTGGATAGATTCAAGAGCTTTGGTCAATTTTTCGTGGGTATCGGTTACATCGCTGGCCAAAATCAAAACCCGCGCATCTGGAAAGCTCTCCTTAATTTCCTCAGCAATTCGTTCAACCCCGGGGCCGCAGGCAACCAAACTCGCTGTATCATGACAAGACGGGCATTTTTCGGGAATTCTGGTTTCAAACCCACAATGGTGGCATTGCAGTTTTCCAGTCCTTTTATGTTCGACCAGCCACGCACTGCAACGCGGGCATTCCATCCGGTGGCCACAACTACGACATAGAGTAAGTGGCGCAAACCCTCGCCGGTTGAGAAATAATAAACTTTGCTGCCCTTGTTCCAAATTTTTGGAAAGAGCTTCTTTCAAAACAGGAGAAATAAAATGTTGCCGTTCAGGTTTATCCACGCGCAGGTCAACCACCTTGACGTCTGGCTTATCAGCTCCACCAAAGCGATCAGGTAATTGCAAGTAGGTATAACGGCCATCCCAAACATTTTGCATGGTCTCAAGTGACGGCGTTGCTGAGGACAAAACAACTGGAATTTTCGATTGAAATCCACGCATAACCGCCATATCTCTGGCGTTATAAAACACACCTTCTTCTTGTTTGAACGCTGGATCATGTTCCTCATCCACCACAACCAAACCAAGGGCGGCATAAGGAAGAAACAGAGCCGAACGCGCTCCTACCACAACTCTGGTTTGTCCTGTTACCACTCCACGCCACGTTACCCGCCGCTGAGCAGGCGTCAGGGAAGAATGCCACAAGGCAGGAGTTGTTCCAAACCTCTGTTTGAACCGTAAGATAAATGAATTGGAAAGAGCAATTTCAGGCAGCAAGACCAGAGATTGTTTCCCAGAGTGAATGGCTTCCGCAATGGCTTCAAAATAAACTTCTGTTTTCCCCGCCCCCGTTACGCCGTCAAGCAAAAACGTCTCAAATTTCTTCTGCTTCAAACAATCCGTCAAGGCCAAAGCCGCCGATTTTTGTTCAGGAGAAAGTTTCAGTTTTTGGAAATCAGGATCAGGGGTCATACACGGAGCTTTGGCAAACAAATCAACCGCTACAATCACTTGGTTTTTGAGCAACGTCTTGATGGAAGAAGAACTGATGCCCGCTTCGCGTGACAATTCAGACAATCGACGCGGCAAGCCATCGGATAAAATTTTCTTCGCCCCGACAAGATGAGGGTTGCGTGATAAAAACGCCGATGGTGAGAAAGATGTTTCTTCCGCCAATACATATCCTGTCAGAGGTTTAGGAGCCTCTAATCCTTGCGGAACGGAAACAGCCATTTTGAGAACACTCCCACAAGGAGCCATATTATATTTGGCAACCCAATCGATAAACCCTCTCATCTCCCCTGACATGGACGGAAGATCATATTTTTCCAGCAGAACTTTGAGTTTAGCGGAAGGTGAGTCTGTTTGGTCCTTCGCTGCCCAAACCACCCCTGGCACAGCGCGAGGGCCAAGAGGAGCCAACACATAGTCGCCTGCTTCAAGCCCCATGCCTTCAGGAACCAAATAGTCATAAATCTTGTTAACTGGGGCGGTGGTTAATACCTGAACAATACGCATCTTGCTTTTCCGGATTCTAGTTGCCATGATGCCAATCTTAGACAGCTTTAGCAATAACAGGACGTGAAGCCATGAAATTCTTTGTTGATACAGCCGATATTGAAGAAATTCGGGATCTGGCTGCCACCGGATTGCTGGATGGGGTCACCACCAACCCCTCTTTAATCATGAAATCTGGAAAGGCTTTTCTTCCCCTGATTCAAGAGATTTGTACCATCGTAACAGGCCCAGTCAGTGCCGAAGTAACGGCCACAGACTTTGACACCATGCTGAAAGAAGCCAATGTCCTGCGTTCTCTCGCAGATAATGTCGCAGTCAAAGTTCCTCTGACCCCTGCTGGGCTCAAAGTCTGTAAAATTTTGTCCAATGAGGGAACCTTGGTTAATGTAACTCTCTGCTTTTCTGCCGCACAGGCAATTCTTGCTGCAAAAGCAGGGGCTGCGTTCATCTCTCCATTCGTTGGCCGTCTAGATGATGTAGGATATGAGGGACTGGACCTGATCCACGACATTGTTGGGATTTACGGCAACTATCCAGATTTTCAAACCGAGGTTCTCGTTGCCTCGATTCGTCACCCGATGCATATTGTCGAAAGCGCAAAGATTGGGGCCCATGTTATCACCTGCCCACCTGCCGTCATTCGTCAGCTCTACAACCACCCACTGACTGACAAAGGCCTTGCCGCCTTCCTTGACGATTGGAAAAAAACCGGCCAAACGATTCTTTAGGCAGCAAGAAACTGACGATTTTCAGGTGTCAGGATAGACGCGAGTCCATCTTCGTTTTCCGCCCCTCTCAATTGCTCGAGGATTACTGGATCACGAAATAAGCGCGTAACTCGGGATAAACGGCGAAGATGTAAAGGTCCGTCAATCTGGGGAGAAATCACAGTACAGATCAAATCGACTGGTTGATTATCAAGAGCTTGAAAATCAACGCTGTTATCCAGCCGCGCCAGAAGAAGAAAAGGTGACGATAGGGAGGCTATCTTCAAATGAGGTATTGCCACCCCGTTGCCAATACCCGAACTCTCAGCCTTCTCAGCCAACAAGAGTTGATCGGCCAGCCACGTCATATCAAGTGGAACCATACGCCCAATTTTCCAAGCAATGTTTTGCAAAATTTGTGTCGGGCTTGATGCTTTAAGTCCACACAAAAAAGTGTCAAAAACGATAGGTTCGTTTAATATCATGATGAGTCTCTCTCCCAGATTCGTCTCATTTGGCACGTCTCTAAACCCAAATAAGATTCGAGAAAAGAGAAAAAAGAGTTTTATTCCTCTGAAATGAAAAAAGCTTTAAGAGAGTAAATATTTTTTGCTAGGTATACGTTTTTTCTCAAGGGAAACTTGGTGAATTCCGCTTCGCCCTTATTTTGCTATTATAGCTATCGGCTAGAAATTAGAACCTCACGTTTGCCAACGCGGTTTGCAGGAGAAACAACCCCTTCTTTCTCCATACGCTCAATAATTCCAGCCGCCTTGTTATAGCCGATTTGCAAATGACGCTGAATAAAGCTGGTCGAAGCTTTGCCTTCACGAGCAACAATCGCCACAGCTTCATCATAAAGTTCATCGCTTTTTCCGCCGCCGCCACCATAGTCTTCGCTACCCTCTTCTCCATCGGTGAAGAGATCGCCTTCCGTGATTTCTTCAAGATAGGCAGGTTCTCCCTGAGATTTAAGGAACGTCACCACGCCCTCTACTTCACCATCCGATACAAAAGGACCATGCACACGGGTAATGCGTCCGCCAGCTGCCATGTAGAGCATATCACCCATACCCAGCAATGTTTCGGCGCCACCTTCACCAAGAATAGTCCGGCTATCAATTTTTGAGGTCACTTGGAAAGAAATACGCGTAGGAAAGTTAGCTTTAATCACGCCCGTAATCACATCTACCGATGGCCGCTGCGTGGCCATAATCAAATGAATGCCTGCCGCCCTTGCCATCTGGGCCAGCCGCTGAATTGCGTTTTCAACATCCTTGCCCGCAACAAGCATCAGATCCGCAAACTCATCAACCACAACGACAATATAGGGAAGTTCCGTCAAATCCAGCGGTTGCTCCTCGTAAACTGGTTTGCCCGTTTCGGGATCAAATCCAGTTTGCACCTTACGCATGAGAACCTCGCCTTTTTTGCGAGCTTCTTTGAGACGGGCATTATATCCCTCAATATTCCGCACACCCAACTTCGACATATTGCGGTAGCGGTTCTCCATCTCTTGCACAACCCATTTAAGGGCAACAATCGCCCGCCCGGGTTCAGTCACCACCGGAGAAAGCAAATGGGGAATATCGTCATAAACTGAAAGTTCCAACATTTTTGGATCAATCATGATGAAGCGGCATTTCTCCGGCGGAAGACGGTAAAGCAGAGACAAGATCATGGTGTTAACCGCAACAGACTTACCTGACCCTGTCGTTCCCGCAACCAGCAAATGGGGCATTCTCGAAAGGTCAGCAATAATAGGTTGTCCGCCAATGTCTTTGCCAAGAACCAGCGGCAATTTGGCAATAGTTTTTTCAAAGTCTCGACCTTCGAGGAGTTCCCGCAAATAAACGGTCTGACGACGTTTGTTGGGAAGCTCAATCCCAATCACATTCCTTCCAGGGACAACCGCCACACGAACCGAAACGGCAGACATTGAGCGAGCAATGTCATCGGCCAACCCAACAACCCGTGAGGTCTTCGTGCCCGGGGCGGGTTCAAGTTCATACAACGTAACAACAGGCCCCGGGTGAATACTCGAAATATCGCCACGCACATTGTAATCACCCAGAACGTTTTGCAATAATTCGGCATTCTTTCTAAGGCCGCTTTCGTCAAGTTTTCCATCTCCTGCTTGCTCCGGAACTTCCATGAGCAAATCAAGAGCCGGAAGCTCCCATTCGGTCGGCTCGCGCAAATCAAGACGAATTTGATCCGGCTTTTTCTTCCGAAGGTCTTCACCTTTGCTAGGCCTGACCACTTTGATATTTTGAGCTGCCGATTTTGACACAGTCCGAGAAGGACGATTCTCCTCCTCATCAAGAACCATACCATCTTCTTCCTCTTCGTGGTCATCGCCGAACGATACTTCCTCGCCCCGCAGCCGCGCCCACAGGCCTCTTACCCCCCCTATAGTCACAGCACCACCCGCCAGAAAAGTTTCAACAACGGCTGTGCGCTCACTGCGCCGGAGAGCAATGCCAATTGTCGCCAAAATTATGCCGAGAATACCACTGACCAAGGCCACCACAGCATGAGGGTACACAGGAAGAACTTTTCCTACCCATCCCGCCACAGTGTTAAGCAACAAGATCCCCCCCGCTCCCCCTAATGTGGTATGCGCCATCCAATCTCCACCAGACACAGCACCACCCGCCATGCCCAGCAACAAGGCTGAAGCCAAAAGAGCCGTTAGGCGAGCCCACAACGGGCCAAAATCTTCGCGCCGCCATAACCGCCAACCCCAGACCACCAAACTGGCCGCCAAGACCAAAGCTCCGATTCCAAAGATTTGCAGAAAGACATCAGCCGTCAAAGCCCCGGGACGACCCATCCAGTTTTGAATGGGGTTCTCTTCGCTTGCCGCCGTGTTAAAAGATGGATCCGCAGAATTGTAACTGAGAAGAGCAACAAGAAGAAACGCAGCAAAACCCGTCACCAGCAAAGCCCGCGCATCAAGTAGTCTGTGGCGGATATATTCCTGCCACGCATCAGGAAATATCCGCAAGAATCGGGAGGGTCGCTTGAGGGAGATAGAGGAAGATCGAGCCATAATGGTTCACAAGAAATGGGGACAGGCAAAAGGGGAGAAACCAAGAAATATTGGCAAGACTTTAGCCTGAATCGCCCAGAATCGCAAGAATTTTTGCAAGAAACCACCCAAAGAAGCCAGAGGACAAACCCCTTCGCCTTAAAGGATTCTTAAGAAAGTTAGTATCTGATGGACGTGAAAGATTCGAAGGAGGCTATCTCGTGAAATCTGAAGCTATTTTAACATCCTCTATCTTCCAGCCTGAGTATGTAATTTACGCCTTTGCTTCGGCAGAGGGCAAAAAGGGTAGTGCGCCGTGGCATCGGATTGGGACACTACCCGATGAAACCCAAGCAAAGGAACGGGCACGTTCAATTTTTGGGTCAGGAGAATGCAGCCGAATCGAAGTCCGGCGAAGATTGCTTGACCCAAAAACAGGCATGATGAGCGACGATCCAGTTGCCGTTCTGCGTCAGCAACCTGTTTTTCCATTAGAGCAGATTCTTGTCCCCGCCGCTTTAGCTATGTTATGCGCAGGGATAGCTCTTTACTTCACAATGTTCGTCAATTAACGACACACGCGGAATTCGTTCAGTGGCCACAGCCACCTTTGCCGCCGCAGCTTCCTTTGCCATCACACGACCCTTCGTCTTCCTCTTCGTCATGATCGTGGGAGTGGGAGTGACCGTGTCCACCACAGCATCCGCCTTCGTGATCGTGCTCTGGCAAAACCCCGTGAGGGTCTTTTTCAACCAAAATTGCCACCTCGTCAAAAACAGCGGCATTTTCACTCATTTGCGGTGCAAGTGAGGGATTTTGTTCCCCAATGGTCCGAAAAAAAGTAGCGGCATCGCGCAGCAACTGAGAAGCAAGCTGAATATGGGTAGGCATAAGACAATCCTTGTTTTTCTGGATGTGGACACTATGCCCCCTCTTATCACGCCCCGCCCCCCTATGAAAAGAGGATTTATTGGCCACTGGCTACAGGCCTTGGTTAGCGAGGTGTTTTGACCAAGCACAGGATATCGCTGATGATTTCGTCCGAGGAGATGTTGTGCTCCAAAGCCCGCTCCGCCCGCATAATCCGGTGGCGCAGAACGCTTTTTATCATAGCTTTGACATTCTCGATTTTGACTTCCTCTTGGCCGCGCAGCCACGCATGGGCACGAACGCAGCGATCAAGAGCAAGAGAGGCCCGAGGAGATGCTCCAATCCTGATATAACTTTTCAATTCATACGTGTACCGCTGGGGATAGCGGGTGGCAAAAATCAGATCTACCATATAGTCTTCGACCACACGGGGAACCGGAATACGGTCAATTTCATCTCGTGCCGCAAAAATAGTCGCTTGAGAGGTACGAACTTGCTCCGTTTTCGTCTTAACGACATTTTTCTTTTTTTGGCTCATTTCCTCGCGCACCATACGAATGATATTGGCCTCGGCCTCTTCATCAGGATAGTCCACGGAAATATGCATCAAGAAACGGTCCATCTGGGCCTCAGGTAAGGGGAAAGTTCCCTCTTGCCCCGCGGGGTTCTGGGTAGCCATGACCATAAACAACTCAGGAACCTTGTGCGTAACCCCAGCCACAGTAACTTGCCGTTCTTCCATCGCCTCAAGCAAGGCGTTCTGAGCCTTAGCCGGAGCACGGTTAATCTCATCCGCAAGAACAACGTTGGAAAAAATAGGCCCTTTAATGAATTTGAAAACACCTTTGCCATCACCTTCGGCAGGATAAAAAACTTCCCTCCCTGTAATGTCGCTTGATACCAAGTCAGGCGTAAATTGAATCCGGCTGAAATCGCCTTCAATGTTATTAGAGAGGGCCTTGATAGCACGGGTTTTTGCAAGGCCAGGAAGACCTTCGACCAAAATGTTGCCATTGGCCAAAATACCGACCACCAGACTTTCTATAATCTGCTCTTGGCCAACGATCTCAAGAGCCATCCGGCGTTGCAATTCGTTGATTTCTGGACGTACGGTCATTGTTTCTCGCTTTTTCGCTATCCCACTTCACCAGAGAAATCCTAAGATTTTATGAAGGAGGGATACCCCCTCTCTCCAACTTAAAACACTCTTGCGGGACGTTCACTATATCGAGACACCCTGTGGGAAAATCCAGAACTATCTGTTCTTACCGCCCCATTTTCATCGTCACCTTTTCCGAATGTATCTTGCAACCAACTTGCTTTGAAGGCTTTTTGAGGACATCCCACGACAGTAGAAACATCGATAGGATCTTGAGCGTTAAGCTCTCCTCTCCTGATTATCAGATCAGCCCTTCTCTGAGCAGATTGCACAGCCAGAAGACCCTGCCATTGCGCGCTCTCCAAAAACGACATACCTTTTGTAATTCCACTTTGCACGTCTTGTGACAAATCTTCTGCAATGTTTATGTCCAGCAGAATTCCCCGAATATCATCCCTATCTAGAATTTTGAAGAAATCCCCTAGGGCCAAGATTCCTTTTTTTACCTCAACAAGGTACTGCGTGTCCTGACCTTGGTTATGGAGTTCCTCAATTTTTTCTCCCGTTATAAGGCCAAAAGATGAAACAGCGTCTTGCCCACTCATAGCAGCTTTGAAAACATCATATATAATACCACCAAGTGTTCTCTGTGCCTCAGGTGCCGGATCTTGCAGTGCCATGGCCCCCGTATCGTAAATACCTACTTTATTTGTTGCCGTATCGACAGATAATTGTGCCCCGTGTCGGTCATGGTCAAATTTGCGCCCCGATAAGATGTTAGTCATCTCGAACAGAATATAAGATCGTGCAAAATGTTTTTTATACGCAATCTGCTCCGGAGTGTCCTCAGGTAGCGCATTGTATGTCTGGCCCTTCGCCCTATCCATGATAATCCAGTTCTGGCCCTTGACCTTCCAATCCATAACTTTAAGAGAAAACGTTTCTTGACCACCTCTGATGGTCACACCATCGTAAATATCTTTGGCAAACTCATATTGCCGCTGCCCACGGTCATGGTCTGTTTCAATTTCTGACATTCTGGCAGCTTGAACAACCATTTCTTGAACAGAACGCGTTAGCTCTTGGTAGCTAAACTCCGATTGACCTTCTTTTCTTTTCAAATCTTCAACAGTAGATTCGATGACCCTAAACCCTTTTGTTGCTTTTTCCCTTGCTTCAGGGCGCAACATTCTTAGAGCCTCCTCCTCTCCGAGGGCAACTGTTACATAGTAAGAGGCTCCCCCCATAATCTCACCCAAATATTTATTCTTCCAGAATTCTTCAGGAATTTTTTCTGCCTTAATCCAGTCATAAACCGTCCAGCGGGCAGGCATATAAGCCGCTCCCTTAAGCTGTTGGAGTTCCTTTCTAATACCTTCTGGGGTATCGGGGTGTGACGCAATTGCTTGACCCAATTTGATTTCGGCTGGCCCCATATTTTCAAGAAATAATTTTAAGGCTTTACCAACGTTTCCGATATCTGCACCAATATTGCGATTGGCAACCATCATAGCCGAAAGAATAAGCTCACGTTCATAATCACTCCGCGACTTGATATAGGAATGCATAATGTCACGAGCGCATTTTGCTTCGACAGAACTATCATCAGGGTGGATGATATTATCCATGACAATATCAAAAACGAGTTCCCAAGAACGGAGGGGTTCCGCCTGCGTATCATCTTCGGAATTCACCACACTTTTTAGTATTCTAGCAATGATAACAGCCCTTGCCTCTAGGGGAGCAGACCAGAAATTTTCATAGAGAATCTTACAGCTTCCTGAATCTACTTTTTTCAAAATTTGAGATATCTCTTCTGGTCTATGCCGTCTATGCCTAGCCTCTGCTCGCACAACAGACTCAATATACTTACTTATTTCCTCGCAATCTTCCCTCTCACCCTTAGAATTCAGAAACCGGATAAATCTATTTGCCATGTCCGAATCTTTGTCCATCCTCTCCGTCAGGTAATCAACGCCAATGCCGTAAAGATAGCTGTAGAGCATATCGTCCGAATTCAACGAGACTTGACAAGACCGTTTTAACATCTGGGATGTTTGTTCCTGAGACACAATCAGATCAGACACACGGCGTAGAAGAAGATACTTATCCGCCACCGCAATAGAATTGGAGAGCATTGTGCCGTATAAACCACTCTTCTCTGTCGCAGCGACATCCCATTTTTTCCTTCTACTATCATCGAGGGTTTTCAGGTAAACTGACAAACGACGTTGGTATCCCGAAGACCCGTCATCCTTCCCAAGTCTTTCCGATACATCGCCCGCATAAATATCGAACAGCCTGTCCCGCGTTTCTGGGTAAGCAGCCCTCATGTTCTTATCTAGCAAAATATAAAGGCTTTCACTCTTTTTGCGCCCCAACGGAGTTCTTTCAAGCTTATCAAGAAGATCGTTTAGGAGTTTATTTTCTACCTCTTTGTCATCAATAAAAGTATTCTTCGCAAAAACAAAGGCTTTCACGTGCTCCAGAACGTCCTCTGGCCAGAAAAACGGATTTTCTGACATCGCCGATAGTTTATTTAAGCGGTTTTCTTCCTCAATCAGTTTGTCTAAATAAGCTCTTCTGGTTTGAGAAGAGGAAGAATATTTCTCTCTGTACTTATATAAGTTGAATAATTTTACCATCTTCTCTAGGGCGTTACCTTCCTCTAGAGCCAACGTCTCAGATCTTCGAAGAAGGCTTTTAATTTGCCCGCCCAGAAGATCAAAAAATTCCTGATGTTCTGGTTCTACCGATATATCGGCTGCACGTGAATAGTCTTTGCTTGGAGTCTTTTTTACAAGAAGTGGCTCCATTTGATCGAAAACAGAAATCATCAAATCTGCCGCTGCTTGAGAATCTCTGAATGACAGGGATTCGTAGTTTGCTTGACAGGAAACGGCCTTAGATACGAGGGGAATTAAAGCACTCTCTGTAACCAGTTTCTTATAATTCTCATACCGCGCAGTGGCGGTAGGATCAGGTTCAGAATCATATCTCGCTCTATCCTCAAATATTTTTGTCAAAGAGAACAACAAGCTTTGTATATTGATGTTTGAACTATTCTCCAGATACCTGATTGTATCAAAGATATGAAGATACCAGACATATCTGCTCTCTTTCTCTGACTCACCCTTTCGCACAAAATCATTCAGATCATCTGCGGTTACAGAACGGCAGAACCAATACTTATCCGCCACAGCTTGCATGGCCTCTGTTAAGGCGTAATTGCCCGATATTACGCACGCAGTTTGTTCTTCTAAAATGCCAAGGCGGTCACAGAATTGTTCATACCTATTTGCACCAAAGATTTGGAGAATGGCCCCCTTCTCGTCCCTCACTGCAAATTCAGCAAACGCGTGGTTTTGCTCATCTGTTAGTCTCCGGAGATGATGCCAACTTCTGTCTTTTCCAATAACACCGAAAAGGAAGTTAAAAACCAAGGTTTCTGCCAATTCTCTTTTCGATGAATAAAATTCATATTCCTTTTGTAGATCATTCAAAGATTCTTGTTTTGCCGCCCTTACTTCTTTTTCTTCTCTTGGTGTACCCAATACATCTCTTTGTAATGCGGTTACTCTCTCTTTTAAGACTTCATATTTAGGAGCAGCTTCAAGCCATAGATCAACCGATTTTTCAAGGATAACAACGGCGGTCTCGAACATTTTTTTCTGCTGCGCATTTTTTCTTGCAACCAGTTTTTCCCGATATCCCTCTCCAAATCTCTCCTGAAAAATTGGATTGTTAAATCTGAAAAGTTTGTGGTTAATTTCTAACCGTCCATCCTCATCTGACCCGGGTATCCGATGCTCCCTGCGAAAACCTCCAGGTATCAAGGAAAGCGAATCTTGGTCTGCTCCAAAGACTCTCTCTTCTTCTTGGTTTTCTGGGAGAGCATTAAACATAGCAACAAAATCGTGAGTTATTTTCTGCGCTACAGTTACTCGACCAAATTTCTCACTCAGAGTTTCATCTACCTTAAAATCCTGATCGTTTATACTTGCAGCTTCTAAACAAGTTTTTTCAATGAGGCCGACTTCAGCGTCAAAGTAAGACTCGATATAATCATACGCAGCCAGAACCACATCACGATCTTTTGCAAAGCTGACTTCATAATCGGGAACACCTTCCCTAGAAACTCTTCCCTCCGCATCAACAGCGTAATGCTTGTTTTCTTCGATACAAATATAGGGCAAATTATGCGTAATTCTTAGGTCTTCAATGCCATTTTCGGACAAGAATTTGACAATATAGTCTTTTGTTTCCGCATCTACCTTTGCAATCGCAACCAAATTATTCCAAGGAACGATTCTTCCAACCTCAAGCTCACCGTAAATAGGGGTTTCGCGGATTGAATCACGAAACGATAACCTACCAATATCTGTTAAGTTATTAAACTTGTCTCCACTATTATTATAGCCGTATAGACTATCTCTCATGTCACGCAGCATTCCACGCAACCGCCTGAAATCATCGACGGCCACTCTAAACTCTTCTGCAGATTTGGCGGATCTAACTTTTGCCTTGGATTCCTCAATATCAATTTCAATGCGTGGGCAACTTTTAGCGGATGCTTCCCGATCGCGTTTTTGGTCCCAACGGCGACTATTCATACGAAAGAGTGTAAAGAAATAGCTGTATAGTATCCCGCTCGCCTCAAAATAATTAAGGTCCCCTACTTCTGGGTAACCATGCCTTGTAATATGTTGGTAAGCTCTATTCTGCAGATAGACGTTCAGATCTATCGCGTTAACTTCAACTGGCCCTAAACGTTTACCTTTTTTTTCCCTTTCGCTTTCCACCTCGTCAATAATTGATTCAGCAAGGTATGCAATTTTCTGCTGATACTTCTTTCTAACAACAGGCCCTTTATAATATCTGTCGCGGTTGGCTGCTGTGTATGCCTGAATCTTTCTCTCTTGCTCCTGTGCTAGAAGATCTGGGTCGGTAAATTCTGTACCTAACCAAACACCCTGATCCTGAAAATATTCCTCAGGAGAAACTGGAGCAGAAAGATGATCGATACAATCGACGAGAAGCTTTAGTTTACCGAGGGGGGTTCTCTTTTTGTAGTTATGAGCATCAAGAAATTCGTCAATTGGATCATTGTAATGAGCAGAGAAAACTTCCTTATCAATTGCTGTTGGTTGACGTTCGTCAATAAGGTGAGATAGCCTAGTCAGTGAAGCTTCAATCCCAGCGTTTCTATTTTTATCACTCATATGAACATCAAGAATTGAGGACCAGTCAACACCCTTCTCCTCTCTCTTTCTCCTTGATTTTCTCTCGCTCATTTCTCCCTTTTCTTTTTCTGCTTTGGCATAGGCAGAGATTTTTTCTGACATGATGAGAGCTTGCTTAGGGTCTCCTCCCGCATCGTACACCAGATCAACGGCGTGCAAATCTGCGATGCCTTCCTCTCCTTTTGAATTATGTTGAATACCAAATCCTCGCATCATCATGTGCGTCAGTTCATGGCTCAAAACAAAATCCAGCTGATCTTGGTTATCCACCATTTCCAACAAGCCCCGCGTAGTACAAATAACAGGTGTCGGTATTGGATTTTTGATGTAACGAACTGTTTCTCCATCCTCGCACCGTGGCTTGTTTTGGGGGTCGAAAGCAGGTGCAAAAAGAGCATTAGGGCCGTCAGAGTCAGACAAAAGAAAAGTAACAGGTGTCTTATCAAAATCAATATAACGCCCAGCCAAAGCTTTTGCTCTGGCAAGTAAGGCGTTATGAATTCTCTGGCCCTCTGGAAGTTTGCTATCAACAATGCTGTATTTAACAAGCAAATCTTCTTCTATGTATATTCCGCCCATGCTCACATTTCCTGTATTTTGATTATAGAAATACAAAGAAGCGGGGCTAGTTACAAGAAAAATATTTATGTTAATGATAACTGGGATTGTCTTGGAAGTTTCAAGCCCATAAACCGCCGCTTACAGGCTGTTTTTTTCTGAAAATCAGGGTATACTGCCCACAGTGCTTATCTTTGTCCCCTCCTTTCAGGACTTTTCACATGAATAAATTGATTTTTGCCCTGATGTGCCTTTTTCCGTTTTCCAGCTGGGCAGAATCCCTTGATGCACCAGAAATGAGGGCCAGTTTTCCTACCATGCTGACCCATCCAGCGGCGTGGCTAGCCATTGTCATTTTCTTGCTTTGCTATGTTTTTGTTTTCATCGAAGAAAAAACCGAGCTGCGCAAATCAAAACCTGTCCTGATCGGAGCAGGCCTCATCTGGGCTCTTGTCGCGTGGGCTAACTTCGACCTTGGAATTGACCCTGAAGAGTTGCATAACGCCGTTGGCTCCACGATTGAAGAATACGGAAGCCTATTCCTTTTCTTGCTCGCGGCAATGACCTATATCAGTGCGCTAGAAGAACGGCAAGTTTTCGAATCTCTGCGCTCTCGCCTTGTCCGCGCCGCCTATTCAGATCGCCAACTCTTCTGGATCACTGGTGCCATTGCCTTTGCCCTGTCTCCTTTGGCGGACAATATGACCACATCTTTAGTCATGGGATCCGTTATCTTGTCCCTCGCCGGAGACAATAAACGATTCCTGACTTTGGGTTTTATCAATGTTGTCAACGGCGCAAACGCAGGCGGGGCGTTCAGTCCGTTCGGAGATATTACCACCTTGATGGTCTGGCAATCAGGCAAGGTTCAATTTCTTGATTTCCTTCCTCTCTTTTTGCCCTCTCTGGCCTGTTTTCTGGTTCCCGCTTTTATCCTCTCTTTCTTCATTCCCAAAGAGAAGCCCGCCCCGATTATTCTTGATGTTCCGATGAAAATCGGCTCGAAAAGGATTATTGCTCTGGGGTTTTTGACTATTGGTCTAGCCATTTTGTTTGAACAGGTTTTCTCCTTGCCTGCCTTCCTAGGCATGATGCTTGGACTTGGAATGCTTCTCACCTTTGGCTATTTCCTCAAGAAGGAAGCCCGTCTACGCGAAGACGATTTTGACGTCTTTCGTTTAATGGACGACACCGAGTGGGACACGATGTTGTTCTTTTTCGGCATTATCTTTTGTATTAGTGGCCTCAGCTATCTCGGGTATCTTGAAGTTGCCTCAGGCTATTTATACGAAGGGTTTGGCCCGGGGCCAGTTAACATCCTCATTGGTATTTTTTCGGCGGGATTTGACAACATCCCATTGATGTTTGCCGTTTTGAGTATGAGACCCGAAATGGACCTATTTCACTGGCAGCTCTTAACTCTGACTTTAGGAGTAGGTGGGAGCTTGCTAGCCATTGGTTCCGCCGCCGGTGTGGCCTTAATGGGTATGTCTAAAGGGAAATATACCTTCTTGCAGCATCTGCGCTGGACCCCCGTTTTATTGCTTGGCTATGCGGCCGCCATCCTCGTTCACTATGCCGTTAATGGCTGAGAAAGGCTAAAATGAGTTGGGTTATTTGGGCTTTGCTGTCCAGTTTGTTTGCCGCCGTTCTGGCTGAAAGCAATAAAAAATACCGTCTGGATGCCCAGATGCTCAATGCGTGGAGGTCCACTTTTGGAGCTCTTCTATTTTCAGCAGCTTTTCCTTTTATGATATGGCCCTCTATCTCTGAAAATATAGGGTTCTACGTTGTCGCGGCCCTGAGCGGCATCGTGTCCGGCGGAGGCATGGTCATGTTTTTCTGGCTAGCTGCGCGGCGAACTGGACGGGTCACCAGCATGGTTCTACCGCTTGCGGCCATTGGATCTTATGTTCTTTGGTGGCTGATGATGCCGGAAGAACGTCCCGTCCTGACGGAATCTCCCTTCAAAATCTTGTTGGCAATCATTTCAGCTTTGACCATTTGCCTCGCCCTTCAGAAAGTTCGGGAGAACGATGCCGGATGGGAAAGCTTTATGATTGTCCTCCCGCTCGGACTGGCCCTTGGTGCAGTTGATGCCTTGACCAAATGGGCTATGGGCGGGGCCTATAATATCTACGCCCTTGCCGTTGCCTTTTCTTTCTTGTCCATGGTGGTAACCGCCGGCGTGGCTTGGATAGCGGCCATCCCTGTTCCAGCAGGAGGTCGGCCTATGAAATTTACCGATCTGCGTTTGCTGTGGGGCGGATTTTGGTGTGGTTTCTGGAGTGCCGCACGATTTCTTGCCGGAGTTTTTGCTCTCTCTGGTGCCCCAAACCCAACTTTGCCTGGAATTTTTCTGGCCTTAACCCCCATGTGGTTATATGGCCTCAACTACTTGCGGCGGGAACCCGACGAATCAGCCCCAATTCCAGGGTTTCTCATCATGCTGGGAGCTGTAGGGCTTTTGCTCTCGACGCTGTAACCATCAAACCTTTTGGTCGATGGCATCCATCAAAGACTCGTGCATCCGTTGACTCATGCCGATAACCTTAGCATTCGCCGTGTAGGATTGCTTGGCAAGGATCGTCTTTGTGAGTTCCTCATCCAGATTGACATTCGGAGCCCCAACCAGCCCTTCGGCATCCGCAAACGGAGAATCTGGCGAATAAATGGGGAAAAATGGCGGGTTTCTCTCTAACGATACCGTTTGCACCCCTCCTCCGGCCGTAGATTGGTCAACGGTGGTCAAAGCGTGATAAGGCTGCTCCGGCGCAGATGGGTCCAAAGACCCCACCGTCGAAACATTTGCTATATTGTTTGCCGCGACAGACATTTTCTTGCCCGCCGCCATCAAACCTGAAACAGATGTAGAAATCGTGTTTATCATTTTCTTAATATATCATAGGATAGATTAAGAAAGATTTTATGGATGTGCCTTATGACCAAATTTTCCCTCGTTTTCCTTCTGCTGTGTACCCTCTTGATGCCCTCGGCGGCACAGGCGGGGCCAAAATTCTTTAGTTTTTGGTGGTGGTCCAGCCACTGGGAGAACCAAGACTTTATTCCCTATTACGACAACGGGACAGAACCGCATAACACGCAGTGGAGCGGAGTCGCGTGGAAACCCGAAGACTGGGTATCTATGGATACTGGGCGCGGAACTGATCTCATCTCGAAATGGGTAACAGTTGGCATTCTCCAAAAACAATATGTTCGCTGTGACGATGTGCCTGCAGTTGATGTTGGTCCAAATTTCTACCACTTGTCCGGACTTGATAAGCGGCGCGTGATGGAAACTCTCGATTATGTGTATCAAGTCACTGCCAAGCGGCCAGGAATGTTCTATGTGAACGATCCAGAAACCGGAAAAATTATTGGGTCCTATTCAAAAACTGGTCTGGTTTTGCAATAGCGTCCAAAGAACTTTCTCAAAGGTTTGCTATGAAAGTTATCACCTACTTCTCTGGGGCGCATTCTGGCGGAAACCCATCCTATGTGGACGCTGCCAAAGCTGTTGGAAACTATATCGGATCCCGCAAATGCATCACAAAATTTGGAGGATCACGGCGCGGATTGATGGGAGCCTACTGCGCCTCCGTCAAAGAAGCCGCCATTAAAACAGGCAGTGGAGCGCAAATCTTTGGCTATGTTCCCAAAAAATTCATCAACATCAACGAACCTGAAAAACTAGGGATTGAATTCACGATCACCGAGACCTTGACTGAGCGAAAACAAATGCTCCTCGAAGGAGCCGATGCCTTCATCGTCATGCCAGGCGGGATTGGAACACTAGATGAAATTTATGAAACCATTGAACAAGACTACGTTCCCGCCGACAACGATCCGACGAACTCAATTGAATACGCCATTCGTCCCATTTTTGTTTTGAATCTCAACTATTACTATGATGCAACAATTGAACAACTCGAACAGATGGAACGAGAAGGATTCTTGATCCCTCAAAAGATTGCAACTTTATATTTCTACAACACGACCGATGAGCTGATTGCCGCCCTTGATCGTTTTTTTGAGAGTTGAGGGCAAAGCGGCGTAATATCTATCCAGATCTCTTGCGAAGACGAGAGACAAAGAAACCATCCATTCCCCCAAGAGCCCCAAGATGAGAGGGAAAGACCCGAACATCGCCATTCGGAGCAACAATATCCCCGATTCCTCCCAGTTCTGCAGCGCGAACAGGAACCCGTTCAAGATTGCGGTGTTCGAAGAGAATCCGTTCGATCTGGCGCTCCCCTTCGTCTTTTTGCAAAGAACATGTGCAGTAAATGAGGATTCCATCAGGGGCGAGCATGGAAATAGCGTTATCAAGCAGCCTCGCTTGTAAATCAACCAAGGATGTCATATCCGATGGAGATTTAAGCCAAGGAACATCAGGATTGCGACGAATAGTCCCCGTTGCAGAACAAGGCGCATCAAGCAGAACAAAAGGGACTTGTTCACGAGGCTTCCAAACGGCTGCATCTGCAATTTCAGTTCGCACTGCGCGATCAAGACGCAATCGGCGCATATTTTCCTGCAATCGGGTAACGCGCAAGGCAGAACGATCCACCGAGACAACCTGCGCTCCTTGAGCTGCAAGCTGCGATGTTTTTCCGCCCGGGGCCGCACATAAATCTACCACCACTTGCCCTTCAATATTTCCAAACAACCGTGCTGGAATGGCCGCCGAAGCATCTTGAACCCACCACATCCCATCTTCGAACCCGGGCAAATCCTGAACCATTTTTGCATTGGTCAAACGCAAAGTCCCAGTTGGTAAAATCTGTGCCTGCAAGAGTTCCGCCCAATGCGCAGCTTGTTCAGGATGTTTGAGAGTCAAATCAAGTGGGGGTTCATTCAAATTGGCAAGAGAAATATCTATCGCGTGTTTGAGCCCGAAATCAGCAATCCAGATTTTGAGCAACCATTCAGGAGTTCCCAGCCTAGCAACATCTTGGCGTGTGGTCCAATTCTTACCTTCAGCCGCTACGCGGCGCAAGATAGCGTTGACAAACCCCTTCATCCGCGTGTGACCTTCGCTTTCAACCAGTTGAACCGACGTGTTCACTGCCGCATGATCGGGAACGTGCATAAAAATCAACTGGGCAACACCCAGCCGCATAATATATTCAAGGATCGGGGGACTGAGGGGTTGGTCAGGACGAGACAAAGCGCGGCGGATTAAATCGTCAATTTGGC
The DNA here is from genome assembly GCA_018063145.1 of Alphaproteobacteria bacterium. Lineage (GTDB taxonomy): Bacteria > Pseudomonadota > Alphaproteobacteria > Micavibrionales > Micavibrionaceae > UBA1573. The sequence goes on along the minus strand of JAGOQV010000004.1, from coordinate 1,604 downwards.
CAAGCCGACGAATGGTCGTGGTCACCATCATTTTAACAAAAGCGCGATCCCTCTGGTTCAGTTCGGCGTAGTCCCGACTTTCCTCAAACACCTGATCTAAATTATGTTTTTTGATAAAAAGCTGCTGAAGCAGCCGCAAAGCTACTTTTCGAGCCTGTAACATCTCGCCAGCTGGCACAGAAGCGTCAAGGAGATCAGAGGAAGGGGTCAAAGGTTCTTGAGTCATTACCTTTTTGTTTTACCGCAAATTTATTCGCCTGTAAATTGCTGGCATAGTAGGAAAAAATTGTATTATAGCTAAACGAGATAACCCGCGTTGCTCTACTCGCGCTGCAAGGCCCATTTAATTTGAAGATCCTTGGCTTTCAAATCGCTTCTTATCACGATTTGCCATGTTTTTTGAGGCTTCGCTCCGCTTCCCAAATAAACACTATTCTCAAGCGAGATTGTTCCCCCTACAGCATAGAACTTCCACCCCATTCCACCTGGCAGGCGCAAAGAAATTTCTTGCCCTTCCTTATTTAGCGACAAGAGAACCCGAGGATGGAGGTGAAACCGAACAGCAACAGCCCGTGCAGCTTCTTCAGAAATTTCTTCTCCAGATTTGACTGTCAAAGTTTCTTCCCCACGCAAGTCGTGCCCTTGGTCAGACAGGTACAACCTCCGCCTATGTGTAATACCACAAGGAATTTGCCAAGAGGCATCCAGCAAGCAAGAATCCCGTGTTTCCGTACGAGAGCAAACACTCGGATCCTTTCCTCGCCCAAGAGAACCGTTGGACTCAAAATCGCATACAGACCGCCCATCAATGGTCAAACCGTTATGTGCCGCAGTATGGCGAAGAACCTGCTTCCATTCGGGAACTGTGGGATGCCCACCACAATTGGTAAAAACGCGCTCCTTCCCAAAGGCAAATTCAAAAGACAAGGGCGAAGCATGGCCAGTTTGGTCAGACGAAGATAGAAGAGGCATTCCACAATCAAATAAAAGCAAACCACGCCCCAAAGACACTCTTTCAAATCCCGCTTGAGACAAGGAGCGCGGAGATTTCCCGGGAACAGGGATTTGACTTTGAATAGCATCAAGACGAATAATATTTCCTTCTTGCCCACCATGGAATAATCCCAGTTTTTTGTCTGCATAGCGGAAAAACCGCAAGGCATTCCCCGAACGCAAAATGGCTTCCTTCATCACGCCCGGCACAGGCAAGTTCGAACGATTCAGGGCATACCGTAAATCGAGTAATATTTGGCAAAATTCGGCCAGCTGCTCAGGAGACCGCGAAATATGGCTTCCATCCTCAAGAAGCTGCTTGGGAATTTCAGGCAAGATGATTTGGAATCCCTGTAAAACCCATGCATCCCGCCCGGGAAGAGAAAGCCCAGCATACACCAAACCCTTGGCCGCTCGCAAAAGAGGTATCCCCGTCAAGGCTCCAGGCAAGTTACGCGAAAGGTGGCGAGCTTGACGAACCAGCGAAGAAAAATATTTCTGTTGAAAGTCTTCATCAGCACTGCCACAGAAGAAATCAAACAAAACAAGCCACATCGACAATCTCTCGCCAACAAGATCGGCGCGCCATATGTCAGGCTCCCAGCGATCAT
>JAGOQV010000055.1 GCA_018063145.1 Alphaproteobacteria bacterium | reverse complement strand
CCTCTTTTCCACAAAGAATTTGACAAATTGGTCCTTTCCTCCTATAGATTCTCCCAAATTCACCCGCACATCTTGGCGTCAAGAGTGCCCAGCGGTTTATCCGGGGTATCCCGCAGTCGGCGAAGGTTCGCTCACTGCGGCACTTTTGTTATGAGGTTTTTGGTAAAATGTTTCAGTCTCTGACCGACAAATTAGGCAGTGTATTTGACAAGCTTCGGGGAAAAGGAAGCTTAACCGAAGAAGATGTTGATCTCGCCCTGCGCGAAATTCGCGTGGCCTTGCTCGAAGCCGATGTCGCCCTTCCCGTTGTCAAAAGCTTTGTCGAAAGTGTTCGTGAAAAAGCTATTGGCCAGAACGTTATCAAATCGGTTTCCCCTGCCCATCAAGTGGTCAAAATCGTCCATGATGAAATGGTGGCTTTGCTTGGGGCCGAAAACACCGATCTCTCCTTTGCAGGGACTCCTCCGGTTGTTTACTTGATGGTTGGTCTGCAAGGATCTGGGAAAACCACAAGTACCGCAAAGATTGCAAAATTCCTGACCGAAAAGCACCGCAAGAAAGTTTTGATGGCTTCTCTGGATACCCAACGTCCAGCGGCGCAAGATCAACTCGCCCAGCTCGGCCTGCAAATAAATCTTGCCACGCTGCCCATTGTCAAAGGGGAAAACCCGCTTGAGATTACCAAACGGGCTTTGAATACAGGCCGCATTGAAGGCTATGACGTTGTGATGCTCGACACGGCGGGACGGCTCGCAATTGATGAGCCGTTGATGGAGGAAGTCGCCGCCGTTCGTAATTTATCTAGGCCGCTTGAAACGCTTCTCGTTGTAGATGCCATGACGGGTCAGGATGCCGTCAATACCGCGACGGCTTTTAATGATAAAATCGGCATTACAGGGATCATGCTCACCCGCGTTGACGGCGATGCACGGGGTGGCGCGGCTATGTCCATGCGGGCAGTCACCGGCAAACCTATCAAACTCATGGGGGTTGGAGAAAAGCCAGATGCCCTTGAGCCTTTCTATGCAGACCGGATTGCCGGACGCATTCTTGGTATGGGGGATGTTGTTTCCCTTGTTGAAAAAGCTTCTGAGACAATCAACCAAGACGAAGCTGCCGAAATGGCCCGCAAGTTTCAGGAAGGGAAATTCGATCTCAACGATATGTTGAACCAATTTCGCCAAATGAAACGTATGGGAGGAATTGGGTCTTTGATGAAAATGCTTCCAGGACTTGGCCGCTTTTCTGACCAGATTGACGGAGCCAATCTTGACAATACGATTTTGAAACGTCAGGAAGCCATTATCCTATCTATGACCAAGCAGGAACGCGCAAAACCCGCTACGCTCAACGCCTCACGGCGCAAACGGATTGCGGCAGGATCGGGAAGCTCTGTCCAAGACGTCAACCGTCTGATGAAACAATACGAACAAATGGAAGCTATGATGCGCAGAATGCGCAAAATGGGCATTGGTGGAATGCTCGGAGCCATGAAAGGATTCATGGGCAAGGAAGACCAAGACAAAATTTCTGAACTTCAGGAAGAAGGTTCTTTGGGTGGGATTCCTCAATTGAGTTCTGGCCGCCTGACTCCTCCGATGGGAAACCTGATGGGACAAGGTGGTTTTACCGGACTGCCAGGGGCGGGTGGATTTTCTCACGGTGGCACCAAAAAGAACCGCAAGAAACGCTAAATTTTTAATTTTGAAAACGTTGAATTAAATTGAAAGGAGACTAAAGACTATGGCACTCAAAATCAGACTGGCTCGTCAAGGCCGCAAATCTATTCCCTATTACAGCATCGTGGTAACGGACAGCCGTTCCCCTCGCGATGGGAACTTCATTGAAAAAATCGGAACCTATGATCCTCGTCAACCAAAAGACAGTGACAAACGTATTGTTCTGAATGTAGAACGTGCAGCTCACTGGCTCAAAGTTGGTGGACAACCAACCGACCGCGTAGCGCTTTTTCTTGGAAAAGCTGGTGTTATTCCTATGCCAGAACGGAAAAACAACCCACAAAAAGCCGTTCCAAAAGCCAAAGCTCAAGAACGTGCTAAAGAAAAAGCCAAAAAAGCCGAAGCAGCTGCTGCTCCTGCCGCTGAATAACTTTCCTTATTCTTGTCTCCTTATTCCCCCTCCCTTTTGGGAGAGGGATAAGGTGATAAGAGAGGCAAGGTAGATGGAAAAGGGCACACCCTTTTGAAAAAAGAAAAAATCTGTATTGCCCAGATCATGACAGCCCACGGGATTCGTGGTTTGGTTAAATTGCGTTGTTTTCTTGAAGACCCCGCCGATCTGGAATCTTATAACCCGCTTGAAACCGAAGACGGAGGGACCTTGTCCCTGACTCTCAAAAACCCAATCAAGGGGGATTGGCTCGCCGAGGTTTCCGGTATTTCCGACCGCACTGCTGCCGAAAAACTTCGTCATGTTTTGCTTTATACCGACCGCAACCGTCTGCCCGAACCCGATGAGGGGGAGGTCTATGTCGAAGATCTGATCGGCTGCCAAACGATCACCGCAAACGGAGAGCCCGTTGGTGAAATCATCGCCGTTGAAAACTTTGGGGCCAGCGACCTCATTGAAATTCGTCCTCTTTCTGGCAAGAGTTTCTATCTTCCCATGATAGAACCCTATGTTAGCAAAATCGATTTGGAGTCTCGGAGCGTAACCGTTGATCCCGCCGAGGAGTTCAGGAGCTGATGCGGTTTGAAATTCTGACTCTTTTTCCCGATATGTTTCCTGGCCCTCTTGGAGAATCAATTACGGGCCGCGCTTTGAGCAAGGGCGTTTGGAGTTTGCACCCTGTCAATATTCGCGACTTTGCCAGTGACAAGCATAAAACCGTTGATGATGTCCCCTTCGGAGGCGGAGCCGGAATGGTTATGAAACCAGATGTTTTGGAATCCGCGCTCTTGTCGATCCCTCCGTCTCGGCGGATTTATTTAAGCCCTCGCGGACAACCTTTGACTCAAGCTCTGGCGCAAGAACTGAGTAAAGAACCCGCGCTGACTTTGCTCTGCGGACGCTATGAAGGGGTGGACCAACGCTTTTTGGATAGCTACGGTTTTGAAGAAATAAGCATTGGGGATTATGTCTTAACTGGCGGAGAACTCGCCGCCTATGTTTTAATGGATGCCCTCATCCGACTTTTGCCCGGGGGCGTTGGAAACGAAACAACCCCTGATGAGGAAAGTTTTTCAGATGGATTGCTGGAATACCCCCATTTTACCCGTCCGGCCCTCTGGACCGACCAAAGCGGAAAAACCCACGCCGTTCCCGATGTTTTAACCAGCGGACATCATGGAAATGTCGCCAAATGGCGACTGGAACAAGCCCAAGAACTGACAAAAACGCGCCGCCCTGACCTTTGGCGAGATTATCTCTCAAAAAAGCCTTGAATTTGTGGCGAAAAAAGGGGTATAACCCCTTCACCTTGAAAACAACAATAGAGCCGCCGAGGGTTTTCCTTGATTACGGGTTCTTCATAAAAATAGGAGCTACAAAATGAACATATTGCAAAAATTCAATGCGGAACAAGCCGCCAAATTGCGCGAAGGAAAAACCATTCCTGCTTTTGGCCCGGGAGACACCGTCAAAGTCAATCTTCGTATCGTTGAAGGTGATCGGGAGCGGATTCAGGCCTATGAAGGCGTGTGCATCGCCCGTGGCGGAAGTGGCATGGACGAATCCTTTACGGTCCGCAAGATCAGCTATGGCGAAGGTGTTGAACGGGTTTTTGCCCTTCTCTCCCCTCGCATCGAAAGCATCGCTTTGATCCGTCGTGGTTCGGTCCGCCGCGCCAAGCTCTATTACCTGCGCGAATTGCGCGGGAAGAAAGCCCGTATCACCGAAAAGAAAACCGCTCGGCCTACCGCTTAATCGGTTAGCCTATTTTCGTGGAATGATAATAGCCGCACCGGCCCCGCCCCAGCAGGCCGGTGTGACCATTTCTGGAGAAACCGTCGCAGCAAGATGATCGGCCCCTTCCGATTTGCTAACGCCGGATGAAAGAAAATCTTTAGATTTTGATCCAAAATTTTTTGTGTCCATATTCTTCAATCCTTTTTCTAATTAATAACAACGATGGCTGCGTGGAGGTCAAGAACCGTTCCATCCACTCGAACCCCAGCCAGTAACACCTGCGGGTTTTTGGAAAAAGCCTCAACCATTTCACCGGAAACACTCCCAACATGATGGTACTTCTCATGCAGCAAGGCGTGGATATGCCCCCCCTGCCGATCAACCAGTACCGTCTCGGCCCGAACGAAAGCTGGATCGTCGAAGACGATGGCGACTTCCCCAAGCCGATTGATTAAAAATTGTGAAGAAATATCAGACATGAAAAACCTCTTTTCTCAGACCGTTTGTGCTGCACTTGCGTTGCTGCATATGCTCACACCATGATCGTAGCAAAAGGGGCTTAAGACCCGATTAGGATTAGATAAAGTTTTAGGAAATTATTTAAGCGCGTAAATACGAGTATCTCCGTTATGATCTGTCACGGTGCAGTTCTCTCTGGTCGCCACAAAAGTCCCGTGAGCCCCTCTTTTAGGATCAACAGCACTTCCAACAATTTCTTGCCCCTTGTTGAGGTAGTTTGCAATGCGGTGGTCCATCTGCCCAGAAGTCTCAAAACGCAAAACAGCTTTTCCATCCGCATCCCGAATAAATGCGCGGCTCAGATAACCATGAGACGTCACAACATCGCAGTAAGAATCACTTCTATCTACTTGTTCTGGTTCTATTTTTTCATCATGTAAGGCAAGATAGCCTACCGCACTCGCCAGCGCCAATGCTACATACCGATATTTCATTCCCAATAACCCTGCCATTTTCCAACCCTTTCACTTATATAGTTTCCGTAATGTAGCAAATGGGGGTGCGTTTGGCAACAAAAAAGCGGAAATTTCTATCAATTTCCGCTTCTTACGTCAGATTTCTAACAATATACTTATACAGCTTCTAAGGCTTTGGTGCTGCATACGGCGCAGGCTTTGAAATTTCTGCCGAAAACTTCTGCCCCTGCGGCCCTGTGACATCACATACGTTTTGCTCAAAATCAACGTTAAAACCATCCAGCCTTTTCGTTGCAGCACCAATTGGCACAGACCCTGCGGGCATGAGCGCATCTCCGGTGAATGTTCCAAATTTGGCAGGCAAAATTTCATCCCCCGATGGACGAAGTAGACTGGCCGCCCCGCGAAACATCGTCCCGACACCACCTGTTAAACTATGATCTGCCACTACCGGACTGGAAACAACAACCTTTCCAGCAGCGTCAACCACGCGAGCCTGATACTCGGCAGGATATTTGTCCGATCGATCCACAACACAACTCAGACCGTCCTTGTTACCTTTATCTTCACCCGCCATGTATAATTCTCCTGTTTATGACCAACAGCCCTATCGTACAGGTCTTCGGTTAATTTTTTCATAACAATGGCTATTCCTGTGGATGTAGCAAGAAATTATGAAGTTTTTAATAAAATTTGATATATTGTAAAGAATTGGGAAAGGATAACTCGAAACACATGACCAAGTCTGTTATGGCTGCGACCAGAAACTGCCGAGATGATGGGGAAGCTGAGCGAGGGTTTTCCTTGCTGGAGGTGTCTGTGGTCCTGATTGTTATCGGATTGCTCGTTGTTCCCATCATTGTCATGTACAACCAGTACATTAAAAGTAGACAGATTGGGCAGACCAGATCAACCATCAGCATGGTTGACTCGGCTTTGATTAAGTATGTAGCAAAATTCGGACATTACCCAATCCCATCCGACCCCAATATTCCCATGGGAGCTGCTGGGTTTGGACAATCGGCTGTCCCGCCAGTCCTGCCAGCAACATGGCCTTTATGCACCAATCCTTCGGGGGGAGTTGTTTGCCGCACCAATGTCAACACGTTTGGAGGAGCGGAGGTTCTGATTGGGGCCGTCCCTTTTGCAGAGATCGGCATTCCCTTTAACTCTTCCCTTGATGGATATGGGACACGATTCACCTATGCTGTAACCAGCAGCTTGACGGTAACCGCTACCTACAATGAAGGGGCGGGAGCGATTGAAGTTAGAAATAACGCAGGGGTTTCTCGCTATTTTTCGGATATTTTGCCCGCCGATGGAACTGATGATCTGACTGTCCCAAGGTCCCACGCTACCATTATCAGTCATGGCGAAGATCAAAGAGGGGCCTTTACGTTGGGAGGATTGATCGCCGCTCCTTGTGCCGGAGCAGGCCGCGACATAGAAAACTGTAACAACGATGGTCTTTTTACCAACAACGCCAACGCCTTTGGCAATGAGTTCCGGTCCTATGGTGGTGGAGCAAACCACTATGATGATTTTGTTATAACCAACAACGTAGCAGCCTCCGGTATCTGGACTTTTATCCCGACCACACCCAATATGAGATCCGCAGTAGCTGGCAACGTCAATGTCGGCAACTGCGCGATTCTGCCTTGTGTCCCCAGAGCTCATGTTGATGTAGATGGAGCTGTTCGTTCCGTAAAACTGAAGACCGACAGAATGTGTTCTTACGGTCAGTCTGGGTGTGTTGACAATTTTGCATCGACCTTTTATCCGGCGTGGTTTGGTCCAAGCATGATTGTCGGTGCCCCCCCAGAAGCCTCCCTTCCAGAAACACTTCCCCCGGCGGGGAACAACTGGAATGCCGCTAGGTATGCACATGACGGCGCAGGAATTCGCTGCGTAGGTGGACGTGGGCTTTTGAAAATCGAAAACAACGATGAGCATTGCCAAAACACTGTTAATTTTGCGAATACAGTTCAGGTTCCCTCCAGCACTGGTCCGGCAACTTGTCCAGCGGGAACGTTTGGCAAAGGCTTGGATGCAACAGGTAAACTGGTTTGCGTGGCTCCTTGATGACAAGAAGGAAAAATAGATGCTAAGAAATAGGAAAGCCCCTTCAAAAAATCAGTTTCACTCACCTGAGGGATTTACGCTCCTTGAGCTTTCGATTGTGATTCTCGTTGTGGGCGTCCTCCTTACGCCGTTGCTTCGGCTCTACCAAACTTATCAAATTGAGGAACTAACCAGAAAAACCAAAGAACATATTACGGTGGCAACGAACGGCATTGGGATTTTTAGTCCCATACGCCTTCCCTGCCCTGCAGACAGATCTTTATCTCCGAACAATCCCGCCTATGGATTTGAAGTCTGCAACTTGGCCCTGATTCCCAACTGCACTCCTTTTTCAAATCAAGGTATTTGTCAAACAAATGGCTCTCGGGATGCAGATGGAGTTGGCGGAATTGACAAGGTCGTGATCGGAGGCGTTCCCCTACGGTGGGTGGATATTTCTGGTAACACTCTAAATCTTCCCCTGATAAAAGGGGATGATTTGTTCGATGCATGGGACAGGAAACTCACATACGCTGTCAGCGCGGTTTTGATGGATCCCGCAAGAACAGATGCCAAAAATGATTTCAAATTAGGATCAATCTCCGCCCTAGATGAAAACGGAAATCCTACAGCCGGGATTATCCCCCCTGGTGATGCCCAGTTTGTTGTGTTGTCTCATGGGTCTCTCGGTAACGGAGCCTTTGTCCGCGAGGGCATCCATATTCCCTGCCCTGCTGGAATGGTGGAGTCAGAAAACTGTAACAATGACTTTACCTTTGTCCAAGCCATCGGTAGTTACGAAGGCTCTGGAGCGACTTACTACGATGATCTGTCTCATTTCTATGCAGAAGCCAGCGGTGACTTATGGGCCCCGTTAACGGATGCTCTTGGAAATCCAACCAATCACATCATCAATTTGAACACCAACAATGTTGGGATACGCACAACGACTCCCATGACGAGGCTTGACGTTAATGGAAATATTGATGCCGACACAGTTCGGAGCAATGACTATTGCAACGCAGCTGGCGCAGATTGCATCCCTTTCGACAATTTTGTGGGCAATCCCGGTTATAAGTGCGACCCTAATAAAGTGCCCACCAAGATTCAGGGTAATAAGTTTGTCTGTGTTAATCCAGTCATTACTCTGCCCGCAGGTTACGCAGGAGTTACCTGTGCCGGGCCGGGCAACTGGATTCAAGGTATTCTTTCGAATGGATGTGTCATATGTACGGATGGATCAAAGGTATGTTAGGTATGAGGGACAATATGAGAAAATCAGTTCTGCCATTTAGGAAGCCTGCCGCAGGATATACTCTGTTGGAAATGGCTGTGGCTATCATCATTCTCGGTGTACTGGCGGCAGCTTTTCTGCAAGTTTACTCTCTTTATTCACAAAACCAGAAAATGCTCAAAACACAGCAGCTTGTGAATGCCTCTACGTCCAAAATCCAGACCTATCGTCAGGTTTTCGGACATTATCCTTGCCCTGCCCCAATTGATGCGCTTAGGACAGATATTGATTACGGAACGGAAACGAACTGTTCAGATGCGGCGACGATTCCCGCCGGAAATTGTGCAAACGGAATCTGTATCCGCTCTACAACACGCTTGGTCGATCATGACAACGATCCTGTAACAGCTCCCATCAATATGACTTTGCGCGTGCGGATTGGAGCAATTCCCTTTCGTGTTTTGCAAATGGATGAGAAAGAAACCTTTGACTCTTATGGCTCGCGCCTGACCTATGCCGTAACAGAAGCAATGGGAACCGTTACCGGATTTCAAGAACTGCGCGGCGGGATTGATCTTGTGGATGAGGGCGGACAAAGCCTGATTCAACCTGCAGGCTCAGCATCTTTTGTCATTCTCAGTCATGGCATCAACCGTGTTGGAGGCTACGCCTCTTTGTCTGGTAACCAAGTTCCTTGTGCTGGCTCGGGCCTTGATCTGACCAACTGTATTGATCCGTTAGTTGTGGCCGTCCCTCCAGATGCCCGCTTTGCAAATTCCTTCGCACAAAACGCCACGGCAGCGACAACCTTTGATGACATTGTAGCCTATTTTGCGACAGCAAAGAACCCAATGTGGCGCAGAGTGACCCCCGGGTCAGAAGATATTGTTGATATGTCCGGCAATTTGGTTGGGATTGGCACATCAACCCCGTCAGACACGCTCAGCGTGACTCAAACGACCGTCAACCCGACAACAGGAACAATGGAAGTCACCAACGCCCTGACGGCAGTATTACCAGGGCCTCCCCCCGTTGTCGTCAACTTAGAAAGCGGAGCTTTGCGGGCAGGAACACGGGTTCAAGCAGACACATATTGCGACCAAACGGACACGAACTGTTTTCAAACAAAAGATTTTAAAGGTGACCCTGACCTTGCCGTACCGACGGGAGGCATGAAGTGTCCAACCGGATACATCGCCGCCCTAGCCTCTAACGGTACCAATGCGGTCCCCGATTGTCAGCCTGTTCGCGCCATGTGTGATGCCGGCAAGGCTTTTATCGGCATGCAAAATGGTGTCCCTCAATGCGCAGTTCCGGCTGTTGGTTGCGCGGCTCAATCCGTCAATGTCTGTGGAAATCCCTTCGCCCTCGCTGCAGCGGGAGCCTCCGGTGACACGCGTGACGCAATCGGAGGGGCTTGTCGTTTAGAACGATATAAATGCAACAATGGGGCATGGATAGGTCCAATTTTTACATCCGGTCATTGCGTGAACGCAGTAACCAGTGGTCTTGCTTGTGCGGCAGGATACGCAGGGACCTACACATCTTTCGCCTGCGGTGGAAATACGGCCGCAGCCGATTGCGTCTGCACAGGATTACTCAACTACCCTGATAACCTTGCTTGCGCCGCTCCCTTTACAGGTGGCATAAAAACCAGAACCTGTAGCAAGGCTTGTGTGGCTGGTGTTCTGGGGGCTGCTGTCTGTACTCCATATGTCGGTGTATGTGGTTGCGCCAAATCGGATTATTGGGAATTTGCCAACTGTCCAATGAACTTTCAACGGAAAGCAGTCCCGATTCCGGCGGTATTCGCCGCACCAGCCGATGTATGGCCCGCCAACATAGCAAAAGGGCAATACAGGAAACGGACCATTAATCTGGGAACGTGTACTTATGATGCCTTGCCGTTCGATTCTTCGAACTGTGTCTGCGCGGGAATTCCCCAATATACCGCCATCGTAGATCCCCCCCTTCCACCAGTCTACCCCGCACCAGCGGTTTGCTGGGAGGCTAAGACGAGTCGGAATGTCCATGATGGAGCAACTCTCGCCATTGCGAATGTGCCTCATGATAAAGTGGTTAAGAAGACTCCAAGAGATGCAGCTTGTAATCTCGACCCCGCAGCGGCAATCATTCTTCCTGATCCCGCTATTTACACTGAAAAACCTTATGCATGGAGACAGGTTACCGCAACACCAAGTGCTGTGGGCCAATCTTCTCCTGGGGGTTTCGATATGGTAAACGACCCGTGCAGCTGCGTTACTGAAAGTGCAAGCCCTGCTGTTAACTGCGCCGCATCAGATGGAAGTGGAACTTACAACATCTACTCTTGTAAGTGCCAACCGTAATAAAAAACCAGTTTTCTCCCCACCCGCAGATGATTTCAAAGGGTGGGGAGTTTACTTGCTAAACAAAATTTTCCGATTTTATGTATTCGTTTGAGTTTCCCTATTAGAAATTACCGATTTTTTAATAAAATTTGATATATTCTGGAAGGTGAGAAGGGACATTCATAAATGGCGAAATCCACGAAACCTGCTGTTATCTGCTCTCACCCTAAACTGGCCCAAGGGGGATTTTCCCTGATTGAGGTGGCAATCACCTTGATCGTTCTCGGGCTTATTATTGTGCCAATGATTCACACATATAAAATGTGGCGGCTGGAACAAACACGAACCATGGATTTCGGAAAT